>NZ_NHZE01000056.1:0-30826 GCF_002207995.1 Pantoea sp. VS1 | reverse complement strand
GTATTATGACCGGGCAGAAAAGCGTATTATCCGGATCGACTGACCACAAAAAGTGTTACCTGTGTGCCCGGTCTGATCTGTTACCCATGTGCCCGGTCGTACCTGAATGCGCACCCTACGAAACTCCCCGTAGGGTCGCCATTTATGGCGACCTGGTCAATTACCGCACTACGTTCATGGCGACCTGGTCAATCACCGCACTGCTTCAATCTTAATGCGCTTTCCCCTGCGAAATCCCGACGCCCGTCTGTGAACGGATAAACTGTCCGCGGAATTTCGCCCGCTCCAGCGCTCCCTGCTGAGAATGATCGGTAATGGAAAACAGCCAGGTGCCGACAAACGCGACCAGCATCGAGAACAGCGCCGGATACTCATACGGATAGACTGGCGTTGCGTGTCCCAGTACCTGCACCCAAATGGTCGGGCCGAGAATCATTAGCACCACCGCCGTCAGCAGGCCCAGCCAGCCCCCCACCATGGCGCCGCGCGTGGTCAGTTTTGACCAGTACATCGACAGCAAAATAATCGGGAAGTTACAGCTGGCGGCAATCGAGAACGCCAGGCCGACCATGAAGGCAATGTTCTGTTTCTCAAACAGAATCCCCAGCGCAATCGCCACCACGCCCAGCACCAGCACGGTAATTTTCGACACCCGTAACTCTTCACGCTCGGTGGCCTGACCTTTGCGGATCACGCTGGCGTACAGGTCATGCGACACCGCCGAGGCACCGGCCAGCGTCAGTCCGGCCACTACTGCCAGAATGGTGGCGAAGGCCACCGCCGAGATAAAGCCGAGGAACAGGCTGCCGCCGACCGCATTGGAGAGATGCACTGCCGCCATGTTAGTGCCGCCAATCAGCGCGCCGCTGGCGTCTTTGAAGGCCGGATTAGCGCCGACCAGCAGAATCGCGCCGAAGCCGATAATAAAGGTCAGGAAGTAGAAGTAGCCCATAAAGCCGGTGGCCCAGAACACGCTTTTGCGTGCTTCCCGCGCATCGGCGACGGTGAAGAAACGCATCAGAATATGCGGCAGGCCGGCGGTGCCAAACATCAGGCCCAGACCGAGCGACAGCGCGGAGATCGGGTCTTTCACCAGACCGCCCGGCTGCATGATCGCGCTTCCTTTCGGGTGCACCGCCATCGCCTCGGTAAACAGCGTATTAAAGCTGAAACCGGTGGCTTTCATCACCATGATGGCCATAAAGCTGGCACCAAACAGCAACAGCACCGCTTTGATAATCTGCACCCAGGTGGTGGCGAGCATGCCGCCAAACAGCACGTACAGCACCATCAGAATGCCGACCAGCACCACGGCGATGTGGTAGTCGAGACCGAACAGCAGCTGGATCAGCTTACCGGCACCCACCATCTGCGCAATCAGATACAGCGCCACCACCACCAGCGAACCGCAGGCGGAAAGGGTGCGGATGGGCTTTTGCTGCAGGCGATAGGACGCCACATCGGCAAAGGTATAGCGGCCCAGGTTGCGCAGGCGTTCGGCAATCAGGAACAGAATCATGGGCCAGCCGACGAGGAAGCCGAGCGAGTAGATCAGCCCGTCGTAGCCGGAGGTGTAGACCAGCGCGGAGATACCGAGAAACGAGGCGGCCGACATAAAGTCACCGGCCATCGCCAGGCCATTCTGGAAACCGGTGATGTTGCCGCCGGCAGTGTAGTAATCGCTGCGCGAGCGGGTGCGTTTGGACGCCCAGTAAGTAATGCCGAGCGTGGCTGCCACGAAGACCACGAACATGATGATCGCTTCGTAGTTGGTGGCCTGTTTTTGCACCGCGCCGGTAATGGCATCGGCGGCAAATACGCTGGCTGGTACGATAGCCAGCGAGGCGGAGAGCAGGCGCTTCATGATTTCACCTCGCTGACAATCTGTTTGGTCAGACGATCAAATTCGCCGTTGGCGCGCCAGACATAAACGCCGGTCAGCAGAAACGACACCACAATCAGGCCGACGCCGATGGGGATGCCGCGCGTCACATTGGTGCCGGCGTGCAAGGGCGTGCCGAGCCAGCCGGGCGCGAAGGCAATCAGCAGAATAAAGCCGACATACAGTACCAGCATGATGAGGCTGAGCAGCAGCGCAAACGACTGACGTTTGTGCACCAGCTCCTGAAAACGCAGATTGCTTTCGATTTGTTGCCAGACGGCTTCCTGTTGGTTCAGGGCTTCGTTCATCACATTTTCTCCAGAGGCAAGGCAGACAGAAAACTCACGGCAACGTGATTTAACTGGCTGAATATTCTAGTTATAAAGGTTGTGCGATGGTGAAAAGCATACGGCGTAAGGATGGAAGAGCGGAGAGCTGCCTGCCGGGGACAGGCTGATACTCTCCGCCGGGTCAATGCCGGTTATGGCATGGTGATCGACTGTTTCTCCTCGAGCAATTTCTCCACCACGCCCGGATCGGCCAGCGTTGAAGTATCGCCAAAGTTGCTGGTATCGCCGGCGGCGATCTTGCGCAGAATGCGGCGCATGATTTTGCCGGAGCGGGTTTTGGGCAGCGAATCGGTCCAGTGCAACACGTCTGGCGTGGCAATCGGGCCGATCTCTTTACGCACCCAGTTGCGCACCTCACTGTACAGCTCTGGCGACGGCTCTTCGCCGTGATTCAGCGTGATATAAGCATAGATCGCCTGGCCTTTAATGCTGTGCGGAATCCCCACCACCGCGGCTTCGGCAATTTTTGGATGCGAGACCAGTGCGGACTCGATCTCCGCCGTGCCAAGCCGGTGGCCGGAGACGTTCAGCACGTCATCGACGCGGCCGGTGATCCAGTAATAGCCATCGTCGTCACGGCGCGCGCCGTCGCCGCTGAAGTAGCGATTTTTAAACGTCGAGAAGTAGGTTTGCTCAAAGCGATCGTGATCGCCAAACAGCGTGCGTGCCTGGCCGGGCCATGAGTCGACAATCACCAGGTTACCCTCGGTGGCACCGTCCAGCGTATTACCTTCGTTATCCACCAGCGCCGGCTGGACGCCAAAGAACGGTTTGGTGGCCGAGCCGGCCTTCAGCTCGGTGGCACCGGGCAGCGGCGTAATCATGAAGCCGCCGGTTTCGGTCTGCCACCAGGTATCGACGATCGGGCAACGGCTGTCGCCAATCTTTTTGTAATACCACTCCCAGGCTTCCGGGTTGATGGGCTCGCCGACCGATCCCATGATGCGCAGGCTGCTGCGCTGAGTGCCGGCAATCGCTTTATCACCCTCGGCCATCAGCGCGCGGATAGCGGTTGGCGCGGTGTACAGCAGCGTGACCTTATGTTTATCCACCACTTCCGCCATGCGGCTGGGCTGTGGCCAGTTGGGCACGCCTTCGAACATCAGCGTGGTGGCCCCGCAGGCCAGCGGACCGTAGATCAGATAGCTGTGCCCGGTAATCCAGCCCACGTCGGCGGTGCACCAGTACACATCATCGTCATGATAATCAAAAACATATTTGAAGGTGGTGGCGGCATACACCAGATAACCGCCGGTGGTGTGCAGCACGCCTTTCGGCTTGCCGGTGGAGCCGGAGGTATAAAGGATAAACAGCGGATGTTCGGCCTCAACCGCCACCGGCTGATGCTGATCGCTGGCTTTCGCCATCAGTTCATGCCACCACAGATCGCGGCCTTCGCGCCAGCCAGTCTCTTTGCCGGTGCGCTGGAACACCACCACGTTTTTCACGCTGGTGACGTTTGGATTGTTCAGCGCATCATCCACGTTTTTCTTCAGCGGAATGCTGCGTCCGGCACGCACGCCTTCGTCAGCGGTAATCACCAGTTTTGCACTGGAATCCACAACGCGTCCGGCCACCGCTTCAGGTGAGAAGCCGCCAAAAATGACCGAATGCACGGCACCGATGCGCGCGCAGGCCAGCATGGCGACCGCGGCTTCCGGCACCATCGGCATGTAGATCGCCACCACATCGCCTTTCTTCACGCCAAGGCCGGTCAGCACGTTGGCAAAGCGGCAGACGTCGGCGTGCAGTTCACGGAAGGTCAGGGTTTTGCTTTCGCTGGCGTCATCGCCTTCCCAGATAATCGCCGGGTGATCGCCGCGCGTAGCCAGGTGGCGATCGAGACAGTTGGCGGCAAGGTTCAGCGCACCATCTTCATACCAGCGAATCGAAATATTGCCGGGGGCAAACGAGGTATTTTTCACTTTGCTGTAGGGCGTCATCCAGTCGAGGATTTTGCCCTGTTCGCCCCAAAAGGCCTCAGGATCGTCAACCGACTGTTGATACAGCGCCGCATACTGATCGGCATTTATCAGGGCATTCGCTGCAATGGCAGCGGGTACGGGATGCTTGTGTATTTGGCTCATGGCTGACCTCCTTGAAGATGTTAATCATATGTCAATCAAAGGTTAATTGAAGAGTGAGGCCGGGCTTTGTTTCTGTTTTGCAGTCTGGATCACGACCTTGTGTAAGGCTGAAAAGCCACCCAATTCAATCTGTTTACCGGCGCAGGAAATGAGGCAAAACCACTGGCTGGATCAATAAAATTATGAACCAGCCGGTTAAATAAGCAGCAAACAGACCGGCACGTTTTTTCAGCAATCCTGAATAGCTATGCGAAAAATTATCGAATTAACACTTTTCATAACAGCGAGTTATGACAGGCGCATGTCAGCAGCATTTTATGCTGCCTGGCTGTGCAGGATTTAAGCTATCGCCCCAGGGGTTGCATTTACCGTAGTGAAAATGGTACTTATCTCGGCCCTGTTCAGCAGGTATCAACTCAGGCTGCATCATCGCGCGGGCGCATAATGCCGGCGCAGCGGTAACCGATGCAGTCCATTATAACCCTCTATTTTATCGGGCTTTTGCTCACTTCCCTGTGTGTAATGTCTTCTGCACCTTCGCAGCAGAGCAAAGGGGTTTTAACTGAGGAAATAACGCGTTATGAAAGGTTTTAAACTCACCCTCGCGTGGCAGATTCTGATTGCCCTGATTCTCGGCGTTATCGTCGGAACCGTGCTGCATAATCAGCCAGACGATCGTGAATGGTTAATCACTAACATTCTTACTCCTGCCGGCGACATCTTTATTCATCTCATCAAGATGATTGTGGTGCCGATTGTTATTTCCTCACTGATTGTCGGCATCGCCGGCGTGGGTGATGCGAAAAAGCTCGGGCGGATTGGTGTGAAAACCATCATCTATTTTGAAGTGATTACCACCATTGCCATTGTGGTCGGCATCACGCTGGCCAACGTATTCCAACCCGGCAGCGGCATTGATATGTCAACGCTGGCAACGGTGGACATCTCTAAATACGAAGCCACAACGGAAGCCGTGCAGGGTGCGCCACATGGCCTGGTGACGACCATTCTGTCGCTGATCCCGCAGAATATTTTCGCCTCGCTGGTCAAAGGCGACATGCTGCCGATTATCTTCTTCTCGGTACTGTTTGGCATGGGACTGTCAGCGCTGCCGTCGGAGCATCGCGATCCGCTGGTGACCGTATTCCGTTCCATTTCCGAAACCATGTTTAAAGTGACGCACATGATCATGCGCTATGCGCCGGTCGGGGTGTTTGCACTGATTGCCGTCACCATTGCTAACTTCGGTTTTGCCTCGCTCTACCCGCTGGCCAAGCTGGTGCTGCTGGTGTACGTGGCGATTCTGTTCTTTGCGTTCGTGGTGCTGGGTGCGGTGGCGCGCTTCTGCAAGCTGCGTATTACGACCCTGATGCGCATTCTGAAAGATGAGCTGATTCTGGCGTATTCCACCTCCAGCTCAGAGACCGTGCTGCCGCGCATCATGCAGAAGATGGAAGCCTACGGCGCGCCGAAGGCGATCACCAGCTTCGTGGTGCCAACCGGCTATTCGTTCAATCTGGATGGTTCAACGCTCTATCAGAGCATTGCGGCGATCTTTATCGCCCAGCTGTACGGCATTGACCTGTCGCTGACCGATGAAATTATTCTGGTGCTGACCCTGATGGTGACGTCGAAAGGCATCGCAGGTGTGCCGGGCGTCTCGTTTGTGGTGCTGCTGGCTACGCTGGGCAGCGTCGGTATTCCACTGGAAGGTCTGGCGTTTATCGCCGGCGTCGACCGTATCATGGACATGGCGCGCACCGCGCTCAACGTCATCGGCAACGCGCTGGCGGTGCTGGTTATCGCCCGCTGGGAAAACCAGTTTGATACCAAACAGGCCGCCGCCTACGAGCTGCAGCTGCGCACGCAAAACGCCAGCTAAGCGACATGCTCTTTGACTGAACCCGCCTTCTGGCGGGTTTTTTTATGTTCGCTGCCGCAAAAGGCAAAAAAATTGACCTGAGCAGGAGGAATTAACAATTCTATATGATATATAGTTTCAAGAATAAATTATTCCTTAAGGGAGCGAACATGAACATCGATCTGAGCCAGATGATCACCGAGGGCCGCAACCCGGCGAGCCAGAACATTGACGAGCTGAACACGGAAGCGATGCTGCGCGTCATTAACGATGAAGACAAAAAGGTGGCGCTGGCAGTGGAAGCTATCGTGCCGCAGATTGCTGAGGTGGTGGATGCCATCACGGCGGCATTCAGCCAGGGCGGACGTCTGATTTACTGCGGTGCCGGGACCTCCGGCCGCCTCGGTATTCTCGATGCCAGCGAATGCCCGCCCACGTTCGGTACGCCGCGCAGTCAGGTGGTCGGGCTGATCGCCGGCGGCCATACCGCCATTTTACAGGCGGTGGAAAACGCCGAGGACAACCGCGAGCAGGGCGCGCAGGATTTAAAAGATATCGACTTTTCGGCGCGCGATGTGCTGGTCGGCATTGCTGCCAGCGGCCGCACACCTTATGTGCTCGGCGCACTGGCCTGGGCGAAGCAGCAGGGCGCCTTCACCGCCGCGCTGACCTGTAATCCCAACAGCGCCATGTCGCAGGCGGCGGACGTCGCCCTGACGCCGGTGGTGGGGCCGGAAGTGGTCACCGGCTCGTCACGCATGAAAGCCGGCACCGCGCAAAAGCTGGTGCTCAATATGCTGACCACCGGCGCCATGATCCGCAGCGGCAAAGTGTACGGCAACCTGATGGTCGACGTAGAAGCCACCAATCAGAAACTGGTGCAGCGGCAAATCAACATCGTTAAGCAGGCCACCGAATGTGACGATGCCCGCGCGCAGCAGGCGCTGGCAGCGTGCGGCGGCCACTGTAAAACCGCCATTGTGATGATACTGGCGGACCTGAACGCCGATGAAGCGCAGGCGCTGCTGGCGCAGAACCACGGCTTTATCCGCCAGGCATTACACCACGCAGGAGCGCAATGATGGCGGCGATTACCGAAAGCTTATTGCGCGATATCCTGCAGGCGGTCGGCGGCGCAGGCAACGTCGTGCACTGCGGTAACTGCATGACGCGCCTGCGTCTGACGCTGGCCGATGCCGCGCGGGTCGACAGCGCCCGGCTGAAAACGCTGCCCGGCGTGCTGGGCGTGATTGACAGCGATGCCCAGCTGCAGATTGTGCTCGGCCCTGGCAAAGCGCAAACCGCAGCGGAAAAAATGCAGGCGATGCTGAACAGCGCCACGCCAGAGGCGCCGGGCGATCTGCACAGCATCGCCAGCGCGCAGAAGCAGCAGATGAAAGCGAAGCAAACCAGCGCGCTGCACCGTTTTCTCTCCTGCTTTGCCACCATTTTTACCCCGCTGATCCCAGGCTTTATCGGTGCCGGATTGCTGCTGGGATTTGCCACGCTGATTGAGCAGGTGTGCCATCTCAATCAGCCCGGGGAACACGCCCGCTGGCTGCTGGATACCGTGGCTTATATGAAGGTGTTCGGCAAAGGGTTGTTCACCTTCCTCAGCATCTTAATCGGCTATAACGCGCAGAAAGCGTTCGGCGGCACTGGCGTGAACGGCGCGATCATCGCCTCGCTGTTTGTGCTGGGTTATGTCCCGAACGCGACCGTTGGCTATTACAGCGGCATGCAGGATTTCTTCGGCCTGACTATCGATCCGCGCGGCAATATTATTGGCGTGCTGCTGGCGGCGATATTTGGTGCCTGGCTGGAGAAACAGCTGCGCAAAATTATCCCGGATAATCTCGATATGATTCTCACCTCGCTGCTGACGCTGTTAATTACCGGCGCGGTGACGTTCCTGGTCATCATGCCGATTGGCGGCGAGCTGTTTAAAGGCATGTCGTGGCTGTTTATCCACCTGAACAATAACCCGTTCGGCTGTGCCATTCTGGCCGGTTTATTCCTTATCGCGGTGATGTTCGGCATTCATCAGGGCTTTATTCCGGTCTATTTTGCGCTGATGGAAACCCAGGGTTTCAATTCGCTGTTCCCGATACTCGCCATGGCCGGAGCCGGTCAGGTCGGTGCTTCGCTGGCGCTATGGTGCAAAGCCGACAAGCACTCGCTGCTGCGCAGCCAGATTAAAGGCGCTATCGTGCCAGGTCTGCTGGGCGTCGGTGAGCCGCTCATCTATGGCGTGACGCTGCCGCGTCTTAAACCGTTTATTACCGCCTGCTTCGGCGGTGCGCTGGGCGGCTTCTTTATCGGGCTGGTGGCGTGGCTCGGACTGCCGGTGGGCATGAACACGGTGTTTGGCCCGTCAGGGCTGGTGACGCTGCCGCTGATGACCTCTTCGCAGGGCATCTTTGCCGGTATGGCGGTCTATCTGGTGGGGCTGATCGTGGCGTGGATCGGCGGCTTCGTCTTTACCTGGTGGGGCGGCACCAAAAACGTTGATTTAAGTTAGAAAAGCCCGCGCCGGCAGACCGTCAAGAGGTCTGATGTCATTAAATGGATGATTTTGCTGCAATTGTGGGCTGGCTCACAATTGCAGTATTTCGTTAGCGCTGCTTATTATTGAGCGTGAGAATTATCACCCGTCCAGACTTTACTGGAGTGGCTGAAAATAAATGACGTGATATTAATGCGTTATCACTATGAGCCTTATTTAAACCAGGGTTATAGCTTTTCATTTCCTGCGAAATTATTATTTCATTCCGATAAATATCTCCGGGCTCGCTTTTGATCTGTGCAGCCATAAAGTCTATATAAGCAACAGCTTTCTCCTGATTTTCACGCATCAGCGGCACTCTCTGTGCCCGTAATTAACCACTTGATTCGTTTTGTGAAAATAGAGTTCGCCCATCTGCCCCTTTGTTCTTTTTTTCGCTGTGCGTTCACAGCGTCGCTGATTGCTTGTTACTGGAGGTTGTATGAGATTCACCCGGAATCCCATTGCGCTAGGGATCGTCGCTGCGCAGGCGGTGTTTTATTTCCCCGGCGTAGGGGAAGCGGCAACACTGGGCGCGTATAATCCGCGCGATAATGACCAGCAGAGCGGCGCGCTGATCGTTAACGGCGGCAGCGCAACCTTAACCGGTAATCAGGCGTTTGAACCGGGCATTGACGGGGCGGTCAACACCACGCTCGGCCAGGTGACCATCGCGGCGGGCGCACAATATCTCAATCAGGCACGTCTCGATCCCGGTCCGCAAAACCTCGCCATCACCGTGCCGGATCCCACTACCGGCGGCAATACCACCTTTCAGGTTTTTGATTCCGCCAGCCTGGTGGCGCAGGCACCGGTTACCGCCAGCACGGTGGTGCCGGATCTGCAAAACGTCAATGATAATCAATATATTGACGCGCGCATTGCCGACGTCAGCGGCAGCGGCAGTTCGCTGGATGTCAGCATCGGTCAGAGCAACGCGAACAGCAGCGCCAGTACCAACGCCTGGACCATGGCGGCCAAAAACACCACGTTGTTTCAGGTCAGTAACGGCGGTACCCTCAACTGGAACAACAACAACCGCATCACCTTTAACGGTTCTGCGGCCAACGTCTCCGGCGGCCAGGTGACCGACAGCCTGGCGGTACAAAACCTCGCCACCTATAACGGCAGCTTTAGCGTGCAGACGCTGGACGGCAAAACCACCGCCTTCAACGTCACCAATGCCATCCAGCTGCAAAGCTACAATAACTGGCTGGTGAGCCAGCTGCAGGCCGGCAATCTCGCGCCGGCCAGCTACCTCAGCGCGTTCAATCAGGCGGTCACTATCACCAACGGCGATATTGTCTATAACGTCAGCGCCACTGCGCCGGATGAAGTGACGCAGCCGATAGGTAGCCGCGTGGTGATCAATGCCGAAGGCGCCGGTTCGCAGGTTACTATCGCCACCGGTAAAACGCTGGAAGTGGTAGGGGCCAGCGATGGCGCGGTACGCGTGGCCAGCGGGGCCAATGCCACCATCGACGGGAAACTGGCGAGCCGCGGCACCGCGCTGGCGCTGGATGGCGCGACGGCTACCAATAGCAGCAGTGGCGTCATCAACGGTGGCTTCCTCAACCGTATTGATGGCACCGGCGTCGGCGCGGCCAGCAACAACGCCACGGCGGTAACGGTGCAAAACGGCGGCGATTTCACTAACAATGGCGTGCTTAACCTCGGTACCACCGGCAGCAATCTGACCAACGGCGTGGCGGGCATCCGTCTTGATGCCAATGCGCAGGCCAGCAACAGCGGCAATATCAACGTGGGCGTCAACGGCTCCAGCGCGCGCGGCACCACCTCCGGCGTGCTGCTCACCAGCGACAGCAGCCGATTTACCAACAACAGCGGCGGCACGATTTATCTCGGGCGAGGCGCGCAGAACAGCCTGAGCGACAACGTGGCGGAGACCGCCCTGAACCAGAGCGGGCTGACCAGCGGCATTGCGCTGCTGGCCAACGGCAGCGCCACCAACGACGGGGCGATTGTGATTGGCTCGCGCGTACAGAACGCCGCCGGGATGTCGGTCAGCGGTGCCAGCAATGCCACGCTGATCAACAGCGGCACCATCGACGTCAACGGCAGCGCTGCGCGCGTGCCGCGCGAGAACGTCGGCATGCTGGTCACTAACAGCAACGGTACGCTGGAGAATCGCGGCACCATCAACCTCAATGGCGTTAACGGCACCGGCCTGAAAGTGCTGGCCACCAGTGGTAACAGCGCCGCCGCCAGCTCCACCGGGACCATCAACGTGGCGGGCGGAGCCGATCCGGCCAGCGGCACGCGCAACTTTGGCGTGTGGGTGGAAGGCCAGGGCAGCGGCACTGCCGCAGCGAACGTGGACGGGCCGATTAACCTCACCGGCAACGGCGCAATTGGCGTGCACGCGCGCGGCAACGCCACGGTTAACGTCACGCAGAATGCCATTCCCCGCTTCAGCACCGGCAGCAATCAAATCGGCTTTTTTGCCTATGGCCCGAATGCGCTGATCAACGTGGACGACAACAACGCGTTTGACGTCACCACCACTAACTCGACGCTCTTCCGCATCGAACAGGGCGCGACGTTTGACGGAACTAACACCACGCTGACCGCCTCCGGCGCGGGTGCGGTGGCGGTGAACGGCACCGGCGGTGGCGGAACATTGGTGAAGACCAACAACGCCACGATTAACGTCAGCGGCACCGGTGCCACCGGCGTCAATATCGAGGGCGGTGCGCAGGGCAACATTGACGCGGCGACCACCATTACCCTCAGTGGCAGCAACGCCACGGGCGCGATTGCCGACGGGCAGAAACATACGCTGACCGGTGCTAACAGCCGTGCGCCGGTCGCCAGCACGCGGCTGACCTCCGCCGCAGAACTCAACTCGGCGCAGAACGGCATCACCGGCTATCTGGCGCGCAACCGCGCGCAGTTCAGCAACAGCGGCAACATCAACTTCAGCGGGGCCAATACCACCGGCCTGCGCGTGGAGAGCGGGGCGACCGGCAGCAACAGCGGCAATATCAGCATCAGCGACGGCGGCACCGGTATTGCGGTGAACAGCGCGGGCAGCACCTTCGCCACCACCGCCAGCAACAGCGGCAACATCGACGTCAATGGCGGCAACACCACCCGCCGTACGCGCGGCGTCAGCGCCAGCGGTAGCCAGGCGGTGGCGAACCTCAACGGCGGCACGCTCACGCTCAACGGGAGTGGCGCCATCGGCGCCGAAGCGCTGGACGGTGCGCTGGTGAATATCGCCGCCGGATCGACGCCGATCTTTAACAATAGCGACCAGATCGCCTATCACGCTGCAGGTAACGGTTCGCGCATTCGCGCCGCCACCAGCGCGCTGGATGTCAGCACGCGTGGTTCCACCGGCTACCGCCTTGACGACGGCGCGGCGCTGAGCTTCAGCACGCCGAACAGCCTGAGCGCCAGCGCCGCCAGCAGCACCGGCGTAATTGTCTCCGGCAGCGGCAGCAGCCTCAACAGCGCCAACCTCAATCTGACCGCCAGCGGCGAGGAGAGCACCGCCGTGCGCGTCGAGGGCGGCGCAGCGGCGACGCTTGATGGCAGCAGCACCATCACGCTCAGCGGCAACAACGCGGTAGGCGTGCTGGTGAATACGCTGCGCAGCGATCTCAGTAATGCGCTGGACGGCAGCGCTGCCGCCACCCGCGTCACCAGCAACGCCCGCATCAGCGGCGCTGGCAACGATGCCGTTGGCTTTGACCTGACCAACGGCGCGGCACTGGAGAACAATGGCGCACTGACGCTGACCGGCAGCAACAGCATCGGCATGCGCTCGCGCGCCGGCAGCACGCTGACCAATAATGGCGTGGTTAACGTCAGCAGCGGCACCGGGTTAGATGTCGGCGGCAGCGGCACCACGCTGGCGCAGGGCGGCAGCATCAATGTCGATAACGGCGTGGCCGGCGTGCGCATCAGCGACGGCGCACAACTGGCGCTGACCGGCAGCAATACACTGATCACCACGCGCGGCACGGCGCATGGCATTTTGCTCGACAGCGGCGCGGCAGCGCTCAGCGCGCGCGACGCCACCATCAACGTACTGGGCAGCGGCAACGGCATCGAAAACCGCGCGGAGCTGGACAACGTTAGCCTGAGCAACCTGACGCTTAACGTTGGCGATGGCAACGGCATCCGCACCGCCGTCGCGTTCGATCCCGCCTCCACCGTGACCACCCATGTGTCCGGCAGCGGTAACGGCCTGACTATCGCCAACGCCGATGGATCGACCACCGGCGGCGATCTGACGCTGGGTTCGGGTTACGTTTTCAATGTCACCGGCGCCGGCGGCACCGGGATTCGCGCCAACACCACAGGAAATATCGTCACCGCTGCCAGCGTCAATATCAGCAATGCGGCAGGCGGTTCGGCACTGGTCTCCAGCACCGCCGGCACCATCGTCAACCGCGGTACGCTGCGCTCCAGCAGCCTGACGGCACCGGTGGTCGATCTGCGCGGCGGCAAAACGGTATTTGAGAACCTCGGTACTATCGTGACGGCCACGGCGCAAAGCGTGGCGGTGGCGGGCAGTAACGCCGACGATGTGATTTTGCTGACGCAGGGTGACGTGCTGGGCGACATCAATCCTGGCGGCGGCAGCGACACGTTCCGCTGGACCGGCGGCACGCTCAACGGCAGCCTGACCATGGGCGCAGACAACAACAATATTGCCGACGTCAGCGGCGTCGATCTCAGCACCACTTACCATCTCACCAGCGGCAACGGCACCGGTAACAGCCTGACCTTTGACCAGATTACGGCGCGTGGCGGCAGCTTCAGCGCGGATGACCTGAGCAAAGGTGTTAACCTCGGCAGCGGCTGGAGCATCATTAATTTCGCGGATAGCCGCTGGACGCTGACCGACAATCTGCAGCTGGCGCACAGCACCATCAACATTGATGGGCGCTCAACGCTGTATGCCGGTGACAACGTGCATCCCACGCTGGCGGGCGGCACAGCGGATTCGCTGCAGGTGAATAACAGCGGCACGCTGGATCTCACCAATGGCAGCGGTTCGCCGGGCAATACGCTGGACATCAACGGCTCGCTGGCGTCGCTGGGCGGTCAGGCGAATCTGGTGACGCGCCTGAATGACGGCGGCGCGCTGAGCAACCAGTTCACCGACCACATCAACGTCAGCGGTAACGCCAGCGGCACCACGCTGCTCAACGTCAGGCTCGATGCGGCAAGCAGCGCGGCGCTCACCGATCGCAACCGCAACGGCGGCATTGAGGGCAATGAAGGCATTTCGCTGGCGCAGGTGGGCGGCAACGCCGGCCAGAACAGCTTTGCGCTCAGGGATGGCTATCTCGGTGCCGGACCGTGGCAGTACCGGCTGTACAGCTTCGCGCCGGGCAGCAGCGATCCGGCGCAGCGCCTGCTGAGCGGCAGCGGCAACAATTACTGGGATTACCGGCTGGCAAACTACTACGTGTGCGAGGACAGCGACAGCTGCCAGCCAGCGCTGGTGACCAGCGGATTTGGCACGCCACAGCGCTACGATGCGCGTCCGGCGGTGGTGCCGCAGGTGCCCTCGTACATTTCAGCACCGGTTGGCCTCGCCTATTATACCGCCGCGATTATCGATGACCTACACAAGCGTCTCGGCGAACTGCGTCACGAGCAGACGCGCCCGGCGGGTAACGGCGGTGAGATGTTCCTGCGCTACATCGGCTCGAATCTGAAATACAAAAGCGACCGCAGCTTTAGCGATTACGGCTACGGGTTTGACCTCGACTACAGCGCGGTGCAGCTTGGCGGCAACCTGCTGCGTCTCGACGGTGAGCAGGACAGCCTGCGCGGCGGCGTGGCCTACACGCGCGGCAATACGCGCATCCGCCCGCAGGCGGCAGACGGTTACAGCAGCACCAGCTTCGATAGCGACAGCCTGGCACTGTACGGCACCTGGCAGCGCCAGAGCGGCTTTTATCTCGACGGTGTGCTGTCGTTTGACTGGCATCGTGGTGAAACCGACATTGCGCGCCAGCAGCGCGAGGCAAAGCTGAAGGGCCACGGCTGGACCGCCTCGCTGGAGAGCGGTTATCCGTTTGAACTCGGCGAGGGCTACAAGCTGGAGCCGCAGGCGCAGTTGATGTACCTGAAACTGAACATGAACGATTTCACGGATGAGGACAATAACCAGGTGCGCTATGGCGATTATCACCAGACGATTGGCCGTCTCGGCGCGCGTCTCGACCGCAGCTGGACCGATGACAGCAACCGCCAGTACACGCCTTATCTGCGCGCGAATTATTACAAAGGCTGGGGCGGTACGGCGCAGGCGTCGGTGTCGGCTGCCGATAACCCGGCGCTCGGGGCCAGCTTCAGCAGCGGTAATTTTGGCCAGATGTGGGAAGTGGGTGCCGGCGGCACGGTGACGCTGCAGCAGGATGTGTCGCTGTACGCCGAAGCGGATTACCGCAAGGAGATCGACGGCAACGGCGCCAGAGGCTGGCGTTACAACCTCGGCGTGCGCTGGCAGTTCTGACAGTATGTGCAAATGACGCGGTCGCCGTGAACGGTGTAATGCCGACCGGTCAGGGCAGCCGCAAATCGCACAAAATTTGTAGCGGCGCGATTTATCGCGCAATAAATTGCGCCGCTACCAAATGTGCAACGATTGTCGAACAGTTTGAGGTTCAACTGACAAACTTATCGTACTCAGCCAAAGCTCGATCTCATTTACCCTAAATGATTTTTTATCGATCCCACCCGCGGCCAGAACTGTGAAGCGCCGCGCACTCCGGCTTTATTAAGAACAAAAATTAAATAGCCGCGCTAAAGCCAGGCCATTGTGCTGCCGAAAAGGTAAAAAAGTATTATCGATTTCTCTTCAGCCTGCGTTTTGCAAGGACTCACACATGCGTAATAACCAGCCCATCACCCAGCGTGAATTCGTCTTCGACGATCGCGCCACGCTGATGTCGACCACCGATCTCAACAGCCACATCACCTACGCCAACGACGCCTTTATTGAGGTCAGCGGATTCAGCCCGGAAGAGGTCAACGGCCAGCCGCACAACATGGTGCGTCATCCGGATATGCCGCCGGAAGCGTTCGCCGATATGTGGAGCACGCTGAAGCAGGGCGAACCCTGGACCGCGCTGGTCAAGAACCGGCGCAAGAATGGCGATCACTACTGGGTGCGCGCCAATGCCATTCCGGTGGTGCGCGAGGGCAAGCTGCAGGGCTATATGTCGGTACGCACCAAACCGTCGGCGGAGGAGGTCCGTCAGTGCGAGGCGCTGTATCGTGATTTTCGTGAAGGGCGTGCCAAATGGCGTCGTTTTCATAAGGGACTGATTGTTGGCAGCGGCTGGCGGCGACTGGCCTCAGTGCTGAAAACGCTGCCGCTGCGCTGGCGCATCCGCAGTACGCTGATCGCGCTGCTGCCGTTGTCGGTGCTGAGCGTCTGGCTGCTGGGCATGGCACCGCTGGCGATCGGCTGCTTCAGCGGCGGCATGGCCGGGCTGCTGCTGCTGGCCAGCCTGTGGCTGGAGCATCAAATCTCGCGCCCGATGGAGCGCATGTGCCGCCAGGCGCTGAGCGTGGCCACCGGCGCCAGCCACAAAGTCGAGCACATCGATCGGGTGGATGAGATCGGTATGACGCAGCGCGCCATCGGCCAGCTGGGCCTGATGTTCCGCTGGCTGGTGGATGACGTCAGCGGCCAGGCGATCAACGTCCTGAGTGCCAGCGACGCCATCGCGCGCAGCAATGATGAACTGAGCCGTCGCACCGAACAGGCGGCGGCGAACGTGCAGCAAACGGCGGCGACCATGAACGAAATGACCGCCACGGTCAAAAGCAACACGGAAACCGCCAGCGAAGTGAATACGCTGTCGGCCAGCACCAGCGCAGCGGCGATCAAAGGCGGTGAAGTGATGCAGGAGATGGTCGGCATGATGGCGGAAATTGCCGACAGCTCGAAGCGTATCGCCAACATCACCAGCGTGATTGACGGCATCGCTTTCCAGACCAATATTCTGGCGCTGAACGCGGCGGTGGAAGCGGCACGTGCCGGTGAGCAGGGTAAAGGCTTTGCGGTGGTGGCGGGCGAGGTGCGCAGTCTGGCACAGCGCAGCGCCAAAGCCGCCAGCGAGATCAAAAACCTGGTGGAAACCAGCGCCGGCCGCGTGCAGTCGGGCAGCGATCACGCCGATGCGGCCGGCCACACGATGCAGGCGATTGTCGATCAGGTGCAGAATGTCACCGCCCTGATCGCGCAAATCAGCGCGGCGACGGCCGAACAATCCATCGCGCTGAGCGAAGTCAGTAGCGCGGTGGAGGATCTCGACGACATCACCCATCAGAACGCGGCGCGCGTGGCGGAAGGTGCAGAAGCCTCCGGCCGAATGGCGCATCAGGCCAACCGGCTGGTTGAAGCGATCAGCGTGTTTCGCTAAGTTTCACGACGCTTCACGTCCGGCGCGCAGCGCGCCGGGCGGTGTGCCGACAATGCGTTTGAAGGCGCGACTGAAGGCGGCCAGTGAACCGTAACCGAGGTGGAACGCCACGCTCTCCACCGCTTCGCCATCGTTCACAATACGCTCAACCGCCAGACGCATGCGCAGTTCAGTGAGGTAGCGCAGCGGCGTCATGCCGGTGGCGTTTTGAAAGCGCGCGGCAAACACCGAGCGTGAGCTGCCGGATTCGCGCGCCAGCCGCTCCACCGTCCAGTTTTCGCCGGGCGCGCGGTGCATGGCCGCCATCGCCAGGCTGAGGCGCGGATCGCGCAGGGCCTGCACCAGCCCGCTGCCCTGGCCACAGCCATTCTCCACCCAGCCCCGCACAATTTGCGCCGCCACCACATCGGCCAGCCGCGACAAAATGCCGGCAAAGCCCGCTTTGCGCTGACGCGTTTCACGCTCCATGGCATCCAGAATCGGCTGGATTTCCGGGTATTGCGCCAGCAGCGTGCTGACCAGCATCACGTCCGGCATGGTGTGCACCAGCGGCTGCATGCCGCCCAGCTCGAACGCCATGCAGGCGCTGAATAAAATCACATCGCTGTCATCCGGGCAGGCATCCGCGTCCGGCGCATCGTTGATGGCGCACACGCTGTCGCAGATGGGTTTGCTGTTAAACGTGGCGATCGGCACGCACACCGCATCTTCGCCGGAGATCAGCGCGTGCGGCTTACCGTGCGGAATCAGCAGCGCATCGCCCGCCTGCAGCGGATAGACGGTGCCGGAAGCGGAGCGAATCAGCAGCGAGCCGCGGCCAACAAAGTGCAGCTGTGCCTTGCCCGGCGCGTCATCATATTGCAGGCCAAACGGCGTATGCAGCGCGATGCGCTGATATTTGACGCCGTACAGGCGCATGCCCATCAGCAGTTCGCTGGTCAAATCTTCATAGCGGCTCATACAATCCAGACGAATTATCAAAAAACAAAGTTTCTGTATCATAGATCGTCTTGCGTCGTCTCTCTATGCTTACAGCCTGATATTTTGTGATGGGGATCGCAGATGAGTCTGGATACTGAAGTAGTGGAAACAAGCATTGCGGTAGAGAAACCCGCATGGGGCGCGGTGTTCGCCATGGCGTTTGGCGTCTTCGGCCTGATCACCGCAGAATTTCTGCCGGTGAGCTTGCTGACACCGATTGCCGACTCGCTGCGCGTCAGCGAAGGGCAGGCGGGCCAGACGGTCACGGTTACCGCGCTGGTGGCGCTGCTGACCAGCCTGGTGATTGGTAACGTCACGCGCCGCCTCGACCGCCGCCTGGTGATGCTGGCGTTCACGTTGCTGCTCATCGCCTCGGCGCTGCTGGTGGCGTTTGCCGAAAATCTGCCGATGATTTTACTGGCGCGCGTGCTGCTCGGCATGGCGATTGGCGGCTTCTGGACGCTGTCGACCGCCATTACCATGCGGCTGGTGCCCGCCGATCAGGTGCCGCGCGCACTGTCGATTGTGTTCAGCGGTATTTCGCTGGCCACCATCATTGCCGCGCCGCTGGGCAGCTACCTTGGCGGGTTGATTGGCTGGCGTAACATCTTCCTGCTGACCGGTGTTTTGGGCGTGCTGGCGCTGTTCTGGCAGTTCTTCACCCTGCCGTCGATGCCGCCGGAGAACAAAGCGCGCAGCGGCGGCGTGCTGGACCTGCTGCGTCAGAGCGTGATGCGCTGGGGCATGCTGGCGGTTATCATGATGTTTACCGGCCATTTCGCCTTCTTTACCTATCTGCGCCCGTTCCTGGAAACCAGCGCGCAGCTGAATGTGAATCAGCTGTCGCTGGTGCTGCTGGCGTTCGGCGTGGCGAACTTCTTCGGCACCTCGCTGGCCGCGTGGCTGGTGACGCGCAGCGTGTCGCTGACGCTGACCGGCATGGCGCTGGTGATGAGCGTGACGGCGGTGCTGCTGGTAAGCTTTGGCCACGTCTCCTGGCTGGTGGCGAGCGGCGTCGCGCTGTGGGGGCTGGCGTTTGGTTCAATGCCGACTGGCTGGTCAACCTGGCTGTCGTGCGCGGTGCCGGACGACGCCGAATCGGGCGGTGGGCTGCTGGTGGCCACTATTCAGCTGGCGATCACCGCCGGTGCGGCAGCCGGTGGCTGGATGTTCGATCTGCAGGGCGCGGGCGGCGTATTCCTTGCCAGCGGCGTGCTGATGCTGCTGGCCGCCATCACCATCTTTACCCGCGTGCGGCATCACGGTTAAATCCGTTTACCGCCATCAGGCGCGCCGCGACACGCTTCAGGGTGTGTCGCGGCGCCGCTTTTGCCGCGTATGCCTGGTCTCACCAATCACAGCAATAAATCCTGCCTTTTAATCAAATCGTGGTTTTTTAACCCTTTGCGCACAGGTTGCGCTAAATGTGCTTTTTATAGTCAAAATATTCGAAAGACTTAGGCAAATCTCTGCGCTTTTTTTTGATCGGTTGCCGGCCTACTATATCTCTCATCAAGGCAATGTCGCCTTATTCAATCAAACATCATTAAGGAAATGACCATGAAAACCATCAAAACTTTTGCTGCTGTTATTGCTCTCTCTGTTCTGCCATTTGCCAGCTTCGCGCAAAGCGTGACCGCTACCGCCTCTACGCTTGACGGTGCTGAAGCGCAAATCGCTGCTAAAGCGCAGGAACTTGGTGCTTCCTACAAAGTGACTGAAGCCAACTTCAACAACGGCGTTCACATGACCGCAGAACTGACCCAATAAGTTCGCCTTACCCTCTGTGCTGACAGGGTGCCTTCGGGCGCCCTGGCGGCGTTGCTAACGCCATAAAATCCTGTCCCTTTTCCGCATAAATGATTATTATTCGCAAAAACTAACATCCTTATCGGCTCGCCTCGGGCTGAATTTCCTATTGGTTGCAATGTCGGGCTTTCATTTCACTGCCGCACGGCGGTGGTTTTGCTATGGAGAAGTTATGAAAGCGAATAAAACAATGCAGTGGGCGCTGCGTCCGCTACTGGTGGCCACGGCGCTGCTGTCCTGCAGCGCGCTGCAGGCGGCGGAAACGCAGCCGCTCAATCAGCCGATCGCCAAAGGTGCCTACGAACTGGCCTTCAGCAACAGCGACAACGCGCTGTTCCTCGCCACGGCGCAAAACACCGGCAATCCGCAGGGCGGTACCGTGTACCGTCTCGATCCGCAGAATCTGGCGGTGAAGCAAACCATCAGCACTGAGCTGAAGACCTTTGGTGCCGCCATCAATCAGCACACCAACGTGCTGTACTTTGGCAACACGGTCAACGGTGCGCTGACGGCAGTGGATGCCAGCAGCGGTAAGGTGATTAACACGCTGGTGCTGGATGGCCGCAAGCGCGGTGACACGGTTCGTCCGCTGCAGCCGCGTGAACTGGTCGCGGATGCGCTAACCAATCGCGTGTACATCACCGGTCTCGGAGCGCAAAGCGTGGTGTGGGTGGTGGATGGCAAAACGCTGCAGCTCATCAGCACTATCCCGAATACCGGCAAAATGGGCACCGGGCTGGCGCTGGATGCCGCCTCGCAGAAACTGTATGTCACCAATGCCGATGGCGAGCTGGTCACCATCAATACCCGCCTGAACGCGATTGAAAAGCGCCAGAAAATTGACGGTGATAAAGAGCACTTTTTCCTGAATATTGCGCTGGATAGCAAAGGCCACCGCGCTTTCCTCAGCGATGCGAAGCAGCCGCAGGTGCTGGTGCTGGATACCCGGACACAGCAGGTGATTCAGCGCATTGAGGTACCGGAATCGCTGGCGGTGCTGTTCAATGCTGACCGTGACGAGCTGTATGTCACGCACCGTAAAGCCGGTGAGATCAGCATCATTGATGCCAGCAGCTATAAAGTGAAACGCACGGTGAAAGCGCCGGGCCTGCCGAACAGCCTGGCGCTCTCCGCCGATGGCAACACGCTGTTCGTCAGCATCAAGCAGCCGGGCTCACGCAAGGAACCGCCAAAAAACCCGGACAGCGTGTTACGCATCGCGCTGTAGGGCGTAATTATCCGAAACTCAGGGGCGACGTGTGTCGCCCTTTGCATTTCCGGCCTTGATCCCCCCTTTCCCGCCCGGCTTACGCTACCTTTAGGACGACAACACCTAAGGGGAGAGTGCAATGAGCCAGTTTTTTATGCATGAAAAAAACGATCTGGTGAACGAAGCGATCGAAGGCGTGTTACTCAGCACACCGTGGCACAACCTGACCCGTCTCGATCTGGGCGATGAGATTCGCGTGGTGGTGCGTTCGGACTGGGATAAAAGCAAAGTCGCACTGATTTCCGGTGGTGGCTCCGGCCACGAACCAGCGCACGCGGGCTTTGTCGGCAAAGGAATGCTGACCGCTGCGGTGTGCGGCGATATCTTCGCCTCGCCGAGCGTTGATGCGGTGCTGAACGCCATCGTTAACGTCACCGGTGAGGCGGGCTGTCTGCTGATTGTGAAGAACTACACCGGTGACCGGCTCAACTTTGGCCTTGCCGCGGAGAAGGCGAAAAATCTCGGTTACAAGGTGGAGCTGGTGATGGTGCAGGACGATATCGCACTGCCGGAGAACCCGCAGCCACGCGGCATTGCCGGCACCGTGCTGGTGCACAAAATCGCCGGCTTCGCTGCGGAGCACGGCCAATCGCTTGACGAGGTAAAAGCGCTGGCGCAGCGCACCATCGACGCCACGTCCTCTATCGGCCTGGCGTTTGCCACCTGTCATATTCCGGGTGAAAAGCGCGACGATCGTGTGGCAGCCGGTCACAGCGAGCTGGGGATGGGCATTCACGGTGAGCCGGGCGTGATCACGCTGGATACGCAAAACAGCCGTAAAATTACCAGCATCATGACCGATCAGCTGGCGCAGGCGCTGCCCGACGGCAAACAGGCGCTGTTGATGATCAACAATCTCGGCGGCTTTTCCCAGCTGGAGCTGGCGCTGCTCACGCGCGAGGTACTGCAGTCGCCGCTGGCGGCACGCATCACCCATTTAATTGGCCCGGCAACCCTGGTCAGCGCGCTGGATATGAAAGGGTTTTCGCTGACGCTGCTGGCGCTGGAAGAGGCGTTTTTCGAGGCGCTGCATGCGCCGGTGCAGGTGCTGGGCTGGACGCCGATGTACGACTTTGCGCCCATCAGCCTGCAGCGCGCTGAACGCATCGGCAGCGTGCTGGATTTCGATCCTTCTGATAACGCTGAAGTGGCGCAGGTGGTTGAGCGCGTGACGCAGACGCTGATCGATCTGGAGAGCGAGCTGAATGCGCTGGACGCCAAAGTCGGCGATGGCGATACCGGCTCGACCTTTGCCGCCGGCGCGAAGAAAATCCAGCGCGGCCTGCGTGAACAGCAGTTGCCGCTGGATGAGCTGCCTACGCTGCTGGCGCTGGTAGGCGAACAGCTGGCGACGGTGATGGGCGGATCGAGCGGCGTGCTGATGTCGATTCTGTTTACTTCGGCCGGACAGCAGCTGGAGGAGGGCAGCACGCTGCCGCAGGCGCTGATGCACGGGCTGGAACGGATGAAGCACTACGGCGGCGCGCAGCCGGGACATCGCACCCTGGTGGATGCGCTACAGCCGGCACTGGAGGCGTTAGCGGCCGGAGAGTCGCTGGCTGCGGCGGCGGCCGCTGCGCAACAGGGTGCCGACGCGACGGCGCAGATGCAGAGTGCGAAGGCAGGTCGTTCGGCTTATCTCAATCAGCAGAGTCTGGATGGCGTGAAAGATCCGGGCGCGTACGCCATCGAGAAGGTGTTTGCGGTGCTGGCGGGCTGAGGATGGGACGGATGGGTGCGGGGTTCGCCCTCACCCTAACCCTCTCCCGCGGGCGGGAGAGGGGACTGTTCTGAGCGATGTCGGCGTACAGTGCGGTCCTGCCGCCGAGCTTTTTCCGCTTACTCCGAGGCTTCGCGCAGCATCTCGTCGTGCGGAATATCCTGCAGAATCTGCTCGAAGCTGCGCAGACGTTTGTAGATCGACATCAGCGTAATCAGCGTGGACCACGAGGTGATCAGATACTGGAAGGAGGAGCGCACCTGGTCGAACACGTTGGTGATCTGGTTTAGCAGCCCCAGCGTGATGGTGCCCGCAACAATCGAGGGGAACAGCACGAACAGCCCGAACACATTGTCCACCTGCAGATAGAGAATGCGCGTGATGTTGAAATAGAGGTAGTGGAAATAGAGGCGGAAATAGTTGTGACGCACGCGGCTGAACAGCTCCTGCACCGTAGGCGGCGCGGCGCGCTGCGGATCGTCCTCGCCGTACACCAGCTCTTTACGGTACGCGGCTTCCACCCGCTGATTGCGGAACTCCAGCCCCGGCAGTTTAATTCCCACCAGCGCCAGCAGCGCGGTACCAAACAGCGACCACAGCAGCGCGGCGATCACCAGCGCATAAGGGATATTGCCGAGGATCGGCACTTCTTTCACGTGATGCGATAGCGTCACCAGCACCGGCAGAAACGCCACCAGCGTCATGATGGCCTGGATAAAGCTGATGCCCCAGTCCTGCAGCGTACTGGCGAAGCGCATGGTGTCTTCCTGCACACGCTGTGCGGCACCTTCTACCAGACGCAGGCGCTGCCAGTTATGCATGTAGTAGTTGTTCATCGCGGTACGCCAGCGGAACACCCAGTGGCTGACGAAAAACGAGTTCATCACGCCGATCACTACCGCAATCAGCGCAATGCCGAGAAACGCCAGCACCTGCACATAGAACTGATTGATGCTCACCGAGCCAGCTTTGGTCAGCGCCTGCTGAATCATGTCGTAAAACGGACCATACCAGGCGTTAACGCCGACGCCTACCTGCACGCCAAACCAGGTGACAAAGATAATCAGTAACGATCCCCATACCGACCAGCGCTGCCACGGATGGTTGTCGATGATGCGCCACACCAGCGCAAAGGCACCACCCATGATCCAGTAGTAGGCATAAAACCACAGCTGGCTGGCGTGGATAAAGCGGCTGGCGTTGGTCGGCAGCGGCTGCTGCATCGCCGCCTGCAAAGCGGGAAAGCGCGCCGGAAAATCATTGAAAAAGCCAAACCAGGCAAAAATGGCAATCAGGCTCCAAATCGCGGCCGAGCTGAAAAACAGCGCCGGCCGCGGAAAATAGGACTTAAACATAGGCACTCCGCTGTTGTGTGTACTCTTTATACCGCTTCCGGCATTTATCTGTCTGTTGTCGGTTGTATCCGACGATGACAGCATCGCCGCATTTATGTAAAGCGGCAGAGTTAGTTGTTAAGTTTTTTGTGCTCATTTGTTTCGGGAAACTAAATTATTAACGGCGATGGTGTTACACTACGTCAACTGTTACCGGTAACAGTCTTGCTGTATCCCTTAAAACGCCAATAAAAATCATTACAACGCAACTACTTAACTTTCATGCCGCATTATATGCGGTAATGAGGCAATGTCATGTCAGAAGAAAAAAAGGGTCACACTCGCCGGGATTTCCTGCTGAGAACCATCACCCTGGCGCCGGCAATGGCGGTAGGCAGTACGGCGATGGGCGCACTGGTCGCGCCAATGGCCGCCGGTGCGGCAGCGTCGTCGGCCGCTGCGCCGCAGCAGGCGCGCGAGTATCAACCGGTGTGGTTTACCGCCGAAGAGTTTGCCTTCCTCAAAGCCGCCGTGGCGCGCCTGATCCCCAACGATGAACGTGGTCCTGGCGCGCTGGAAGCCGGCGTACCGGAGTTTATCGATCGCCAGATGAATACGCCGTATGCCACCGGCAGCAACTGGTATATGCAGGGACCGTTCAATCCGGATCTGCCAAAAGAGCTCGGCTATCAGCTGCCGCTGGTGCCGCAGCAGATCTACCGTCTCGGCCTGGCCGATGCCGATGGGTGGAGCAAACAGCAGCACGGCAAGGTATTTGCTGAGCTGACGCCCACGCAGCAGGACGCGCTGCTGAGCGCCTTCGAAAACGGCAGCGCGCAATTCCCGCAGGTGCCGGCCAAAACCTTCTTCGCCTTTCTGTTGCAAAACACCCGCGAGGGCTACTTCAGCGATCCGATCCACGGCGGCAATCAGGGCATGGTGGGCTGGAAGCTGATCGGCTTCCCTGGCGCACGCGCCGACTTTATGGATTGGGTAGAGCGCGGCGAACGTTATCCGTTCCCGTCAGTTGATATTCGCGGCGAGAGGGCGTAACCGTGGCAAATGCGTTAAAAAAAGTGGATGTGGCGATCGTCGGTTTCGGCTGGGCCGGGGCGATCATGGCGAAAGAGCTGACCGAGGCCGGTCTGCATGTGGTGGCGCTGGAGCGCGGGCCGCATCGCGATACCTATCCGGATGGATCCTATCCACAGTCGATTGATGAACTGACTTATAACATCCGCAAAAAGCTGTTCCAGGATCTGTCAAAAAGCACCGTAACTATCCGTCACGATGCCTCACAAACCGCCGTACCGTATCGTCAGCTGGCGGCATTCCTGCCGGGCACCGGCACCGGCGGCGCCGGCTTGCACTGGTCGGGCGTGCACTTCCGCGTCGACCCGGTCGAGCTGAATCTGCGCAGTCACTACGAGCAGCGTTACGGCAAAAACTTTATCCCGGAAGGCATGACCATTCAGGATTTCGGCGTCAGCTATGACGAACTGGAACCGTTCTTCGATCAGGCGGAAAAAGTGTTCGGCACCTCCGGCAGCGCCTGGTCAATCAAGGGTAAAGTGGTGGGCAAAGAGAAAGGCGGCAACCCGTATGCGCCGGATCGCTCCAGCGACTTCCCGCTGCCCGCGCAGAAGCGCACCTGGTCGGCCCAGCTGTTTGCCCAGGCGGCGGAGTCGGTGGGCTATCATCCTTACGATATGCCGTCGGCCAACACCTCCGGTCCTTACACCAATACCTACGGCGCGCAGATGGGGCCGTGCAACTTCTGCGGCTACTGCAGCGGCTACGCCTGCTACATGTACTCCAAAGCGTCGCCGAACGTTAACATTCTGCCCGCGCTGCGCCAGGAGCCGAAGTTTGAGCTGCGCAACAACGCGTATGTACTGCGCGTCAACCTGACCGACGATAAAAAACGCGCGACCGGCGTCACCTATCTGGACGGTCAGGGACGTGAAGTGGAGCAGCCGGCGGATCTGGTAATCCTCTCCGCCTTCCAGTTCCACAACGTGCACCTGATGCTGCTGTCCGGCATCGGCAAGCCGTACAACCCTATCAGCAACGAAGGTGTGGTCGGCCGTAACTTTGCCTATCAGAACATCTCCACGCTGAAGGCGCTGTTTGATAAAAACACCACCACCAATCCGTTCATCGGTGCCGGTGGCGCCGGTGTGGCGGTGGATGATTACAACGCCGATAACTTTGACCATGGTCCGTACGGCTTTGTCGGCGGTTCACCGTTCTGGGTCAACCAGGCGGGCACCAAGCCGATCTCCGGTCTGCCGACGCCAACAGGCACGCCGAACTGGGGCAGCCAGTGGAAAGCGGCGGTGGCGGATACCTATAACCATCACGTGTCGATGGATGCGCACGGCGCGCACCAGTCGTATCGCGCTAACTACCTCGATCTCGATCCCAACTACAAAGATGCTTACGGCCAGCCGCTGCTGCGTATGACCTTTGACTGGCAGGACAACGACATCAAAATGGCGCAGTTCATGATCGGCAAGATGCGCAAAATCACCGAAGCGATGAATCCGAAGATGATCATTGGCGGCGCGAAAGGGCCGGGTGCCCATTTCGATACCACCGTGTACCAGACCACGCACATGAGCGGCGGCGCCATCATGGGCGAAGATCCTAAAACCAGCGCGGTGAACCGCTATCTGCAGAGCTGGGATGTGCCGAACGTGTTTGTCGCCGGCGCTTCTGCCTTCCCGCAGGGGCTGGGCTACAACCCGACCGGCATGGTGGCGGCGCTGAGCTACTGGTCCGCTAAAGCGATTCGTGAACAGTATCTGAAGAACCCCGGCCCGCTGGTACAGGCATAAGGAACATGGCGATGATCAAAAGTTTAACAGCCCTGTTGCTGGGCACCCTGTCGTTCGCCGCGCTGGCGGAGGACACCGCTGCCGATGCGCTGGTGCAGCGCGGTGAGTATCTGGCGCGCGCCGGTGACTGCGTCGCTTGCCACAGCACCGCAGGCGGCAAACCGTTTGCCGGCGGCCTGCCGATGGCGACGCCGATTGGCACCATCTACTCCACCAATATCACGCCGGATAAGGCAACCGGCATTGGTGACTACAGCTATGACGACTTCCAGAAAGCGGTGCGTCATGGCGTGGCGAAAAACGGCGACACGCTCTATCCGGCGATGCCGTATCCGTCCTATGCGGTGGTCAGCGATGACGACATGAAGGCGCTGTATGCCTACTTCATGCACGGCGTGGCACCGGTGGCACAGGCTAACAAAGAGAGCGACATTCCGTGGCCGCTGTCGATGCGCTGGCCGCTGGCGATCTGGCGCGGCCTGTTTGCGCCAGATGTGAAGGCGTTCCAGCCGGCCGCGCAGGAAGATCCGGCGCTGGCGCGCGGTCGCTATCTGGTGGAAGGACTGGGCCACTGCGGTGCCTGCCACACGCCGCGCAGCTTCACTATGCAGGAGAAGGCGCTGAATAACGGCCAGGGCAATGATTACCTTGCCGGCAGCAGCGCGCCGATTGACGGCTGGACCGCCAGCAACCTGCGCGGTGACAACCGCGATGGTCTGGGGCGCTGGAGCGAAGCGGATCTGCAGCAGTTCCTGCGCTATGGCCGTAACGATCACACGGCGGCGTTTGGTGGCATGACCGAGGTGGTGCAGCACAGCCTGCAGTATCTCAGCGATGCGGATATCAGCGCGATTGCCCGTTACCTGAAATCGCTCGGCGCGAAAGATCCGTCTCAGGCGGTGTTCCGTGAGGATGACGCAGTGGCCCGGGCGCTGTGGAAAGGTGACGACAGCCAGCCGGGTGCCGGCGTGTATGTCGACAGCTGTGCGGCGTGTCACAAAACCGACGGCAGCGGCTATCAACGCTTCTATCCGGCACTGCGCGGGAATCCGGTGGTGATGGCAGAGGATCCGACCTCGCTGATTCACATCGTACTGGTCGGCGGCACGCTGCCGGGCGTGCAAGGCGCACCGACGGCGATCACCATGCCGGCGTTTGGCTGGCGTCTGAACGACAGTCAGGTGGCGGATGTGGTGAACTTTATCCGCAGCAGCTGGGGCAACGGCGTGCAGACCAAAGTCACGGCGAAACAGGTGGCGAAACTGCGCCAGGATGACAGCGTGCAGCCAAAACAGGGCAGCGCGGATATCCGGGTGCTGGAAAAGCAGTAAGCCTGTCTTAAGCATTTTCTTCAGGTCATGACGCGGTTCATGGCCTGAAGGGTGCGAAAAATCCCACTAAAATTCATTATCTTAGATTTTCCTTTCAGACGTTTCTTGTAAGAGATTCCTTCCCCTGCGTTTAAAAATCCCTGCCGCTTATTAAGCGTTACTTTAACGATATTAACTCTGGCGAAAAGGATGACCATATGTCTGTAGGCTATTACGACCCGACCAAACCGGGGCAGGAGAACTACGTCAATTCACCTTATCAGTACTGGAAAGGGGTGGTTGAAGATAAGAGCGTCAGCTATATCGAATTTGCCATTAACGGCCAGCTTTTTACTACGCAGGTAAACGCGGACGGTAGCTGGGAGTATCAGCTGCCGCTGCGGCTGGAGGAAGGTGGGCATAATCTCACCATCCGCTTTTTCGACCGGGCCGGCAACGCCGGGATTCCGGTTCAGACACGGCTGGAGGTCGATCTCAGCCCGCCCGATATGCCGGCGATTATGCGCGTACTGGATGATTTCGGACCGGTGCAGGGCCCGGTTGGCAACAAAGGCTTTACCGATGATAAAACGCCAGCCATTTCCGGTTATGCCGAGCCGGACAGCATTGTCCGCCTGTACAGCAACGGCGTGCTGATTGGTAGCGTGCAGGCGGCGAAAAATGGTCAGTGGACCATCACGCCGGAACTGAGTGACGGTGAACAGCGCCTGTACGTCACCGCCACCGATAAATTCGGCCAGGTCAGTTTTGATTCCCCGGTCTTCACGCTTTACGTCAATTCGCCGCGCATCGACAAGCCGCAGCTGCTGGAAGTCTATGATAATGAAGGCCCCAATAATGGCGTGATTAAAGCGGGTAGCGAGAGCGACGATCGTAGTCCGCGCCTGAGCGGTAACGCGCCGCTGGATGCCGAAAGTGTGGTGATTTACGTCAATGGCGAGCGGGTAGGCATCGCGCCAGTGGTGGATGGTCAGTGGCACTGGGAAAGCAACGTTGATCTCCTGAACTACGGCAATAACACTATTACCGTCCGCGCCCAGAATAATCGTGGCGAACTGAGTAATGAAAGCGAGCCCTTTACTTACAAAGTGATTCCGACGCCGGAAGCTAAAATTGATTATGCATTCGATAACGAAGGCCTCTATCAGGGGCGCCTGGATAGCGGAGCGCTAACCAATGATTTCAGTCCTATTCTTAAAGGCAGCGCAGAAGCCAACAGTGTGGTGTATGTCCACGCACAACGAATCAACGGCTACTGGGAACTGCTCGGCAGTGTGCGTACTGACGCTCAGGGTAACTGGGAGATTGAGACCAATAAGCTGACGCAGGGAGACGGTGATTATGAGTTTCAGGTTGGCTATTTCACGCAGCCAGATACTCAGGCTGAGAAGTTTAGCCTGACTATTATCAGCGGCGAAGCCGTTATGCCCGTGATTGAATCCGCCTTTGATGACGTAGGTTCATCCACCGGCGCGCTGAAAAATGGTGCGGTGACTGATGATTTTACGCCGACGCTGAGCGGTCGTGCCGAAGCTAACTCAATCGTTTATTTCTTTGATAAACACGTTAATGGTACCTGGGCACGGCTCGGCAGCATTAAAGCTGACGCGCAGGGTAACTGGACCTTTACAACCCCACATCTTGGCGGTTATCGCGGCGAGCATACTTTCCAGGTCAGCAACAGCGAGAAACGCTATACCAATGGCAGCACTTACCAGCTAACGCTGCAACCGGAAAAACCGAATATCAGTAACGCTATTGATAATGAAGGCGATATTCAGGGCAAACTGAAAAATGGCGACTATACCGACGATTTCACTCCAACACTAACGGGCTGGGCAGCATCGAACGGTTTGGTTTATGTGTATGCTCAGCACGACAATGGCAACTGGCAGTTACTTGGCAGCACACGCGCTGGCAACTTCGGAGCCTGGAATTTCACTACCAGTAATTTATCAGGCCAGCGCGGCGAATATCAGTTCCAGGTTAGCAGCAGCAGCACACGCGATCCCTCCGCCGATATTTTCAAGCTGGAAATCAACGATAACGCGGTGAGAATAGGCGATGAAGGGCTGGCCTGGGATTTTGATGATGGCACGCTGCAAGGCTGGATGCCTGCGGGACTGTACAAAAAATATAACCAGCTGAAAACCACCGAATGGAAAGGCGCCGACGGTTCTAATGTACTTGGCTCAATGACTGACTATGTTGAAGGCCGCGATTACAGCGGTGACGTGGTTTATCGCTATATCGAAGTCGAGGCGGGTAAAACTTATGAACTGGATTTTGATGGTTACCGTCTGAATCAGGGTTGGGTTGCCCCCGTAATCGGCATGGAAGTTGACGGTAAAACGGTAATTAAACCCGAGGCGTTAACGTCGTCATGGCAGCATAAA
>NZ_NHZE01000055.1:0-1146 GCF_002207995.1 Pantoea sp. VS1 | reverse complement strand
AGCGTTGTAACGGCTGTATTTAACCCCTGTTCTTAACTTCCTGAAGGAAAACCCCATGCTCACATTCAACGGTGCGGCACGCACCCTTATTGTCTGGACTACCCTGTTTTTTGCCTGGAGTGCCCTCGTGCTGTGGCAGTTCGGGCCTGATATCGTCAAAACCATCATGACCGAAAGCCATCTGTTCGCGTTCGATCTCGCTACCCGCACGATACAGGGCGATATGATGCCCCCGGGCGTTATCACTGCGCTGCTGGTTTTACTGGTAGTGACGGCCGGCAGCGTGCTGTCTGCCCTGACGCTTGCCTGCTGGAACCTGCTGTTCTTTGCCTGCGGTCTCCCCCTGATGGCTGGTCACTGGCTGCTACGCCGCACGGGACATAACCGCACGCCCGCACTGCGCACCCTGAAATAATCTCCGGGGCCCGCACGGCCCCTCAGCCACTTTCTCTCCCTGCAACAGCCTGCCCGGTTTCCCCGGGCGGGCTGCGCCTGCGCGCTTTCCGGAGTTTCCCATGAGTTTCACCCCTAAATACCTGACGCAGGGCGGCCAGATGACGGCCTACCGCCTGCGCATGTTTACGCAGGTCAACGGCTGGATCAGCGGCTGGATACTGCTTTTCTACCTTCTGGTTACGGGCGCCGCGTTCTGGCTGTTCACGCCGGAGGATGCGCTGCGCAACGGCTTCTGGTACGGGTGCGCCAGCCTGTTCAGCGGTTTTGTGCCTCTGATGAATCCGTCCGGGGCGGCGACCTGGGACGTGACCTGGCACTGTGGCGCCGGCGCCCGGCTGTGTACGGCGAAACTGACGCTGGCGCAGCTGCTGACTGACCCGTGGATGCAGCAGCAGGGGGCCATCGCCCTGCAGAGCCTGCGGGTCTGTGCCGCCGCCTGCGGCGCGGCCTTCGCCGTTCTGCTGTGCGTTGTCTACTGGTACGTGGGGCGCATCGGCAGGAAGGAGAGCGAGGACGAATTTATCTCGGGTATGACGCTCACCGATAAGCCGAAGGAGGTGAACCGGCTGTTGAAAAAGGCCGGCGAGAAGTCCGATCTGCAGATTGGCGGCCTGAACATGGTGAAGAACGCCGAGGTCATGAACTTTCTGATCCACGGCACCATCGGCGTCGGCAAGTCCACGCTCATCC
>NZ_NHZE01000054.1:0-4620 GCF_002207995.1 Pantoea sp. VS1 | reverse complement strand
GCATTGGGCCATCAGTCGCAGCAACAACCAGGATCGCGCCGTCCATCTGCGCAGCACCGGTGATCATGTTTTTCACATAGTCGGCGTGGCCTGGGCAGTCAACGTGTGCGTAGTGACGGGTCGGGGTTTCATATTCAACGTGAGAGGTGTTGATGGTGATACCACGAGCCTTCTCTTCTGGCGCGTTATCGATCTGATCGAATGCACGCGCCTGGCCGCCGTAGGTTTTAGCCAGAACGGTGGTGATTGCCGCAGTCAGAGTGGTTTTACCGTGGTCGACGTGACCGATGGTGCCCACGTTTACGTGCAGTTTGTTACGTTGAAATTGCTCTTTAGCCATCGCTTGTCCCTCTAAGACACGGATATATCAAAGATATCGTCACATTAACCAGGCAAAACCTGATGTTAGTTTTACAGAGAGAGAATCAGGAGAGAGATAAAGGAAGTGGTGCTGATACCCAGAGTCGAACTGGGGACCTCACCCTTACCAAGGGTGCGCTCTACCAACTGAGCCATATCAGCACATCTGGAGCGGGCAGCGGGAATCGAACCCGCATCATCAGCTTGGAAGGCTGAGGTAATAGCCATTATACGATGCCCGCATCCTGGAACTCGGCTACCTGTTCTTTCTGTAGCTTATGAATAATAAAAGAAGACCTTCTATTATTCGAGCCAGTCAGAGTTTCTGACTGACGGTGATCACGCTACTGCGCAATCTGAATTCGAAGGTGAGAGAGTTGAACTCACCCATCAGATAAGCCTTTATCTGACGCTCAACCGAGAGGTTGAGATGGTGGTGGGAGAAGGATTCGAACCTTCGAAGTCTGTGACGGCAGATTTACAGTCTGCTCCCTTTGGCCGCTCGGGAATCCCACCTACTTGATGGTGCCGGCTACCGGAATCGAACTGGTGACCTACTGATTACAAGTCAGTTGCTCTACCAACTGAGCTAAGCCGGCATCAAGTGACGCGCATTCTAGGAAGACCGGGTTCAGGATGCAACAAAAAAATTGCTAAATTTGCACTACCGCTTACTATTTGTGCAAATCCTCGCAAAACGCCCCGCCAGTGCAGCAAAAAGCAGCAAACATGGTGTGTTTTTCCGCCAGCCCACAGCCTGATTATTCTTTAATACCGCGTTAGCCTCATACTGTGATCATAAAAATGCGGGCCTGCTTACGAAAGCGTGCTCAGGTTTATCATTTTACTTCTTTTTAAAGTCACACTGGTGTTACCCTCCTGCCCATTGTTCTCGTTAAATTACCCCTGTGACGTGCAACTGAGTTCGACACATCGCTGTATGCCTGTTGCTGCAAGGTGTAGATGAGCCAGAATTTGCGGTCAGATGCATGCTTATGAGTAAAAAAACGACGCCACTGACGACGCCCTACCTGCAGTTTGATCGCCAGCAATGGGCTGCGCTGCGAGATTCCGTACCGATGACGCTGGCCGCCAGCGAAATTGAACGGCTGCGCGGTATCAATGAAGATCTTTCGCTGGAAGAAGTTGCCGAGATCTATCTGCCGCTATCACGTCTGCTGAACTTCTATATCAGTTCAAATCTGCGCCGTCAGGCGGTGCTGGAGCAGTTCCTTGGCACCAATGGCCAGAAGATCCCGTACATTATCAGTATTGCCGGCAGTGTCGCCGTCGGTAAAAGCACCACCGCGCGCGTGTTACAGGCGCTGCTTAGCCGCTGGCCCGAGCACCGCAAGGTGGAACTCATCACCACCGATGGCTTTTTGCACCCTAATGCGGTGCTGAAAGAGCGCGGCCTGATGAAAAAGAAAGGCTTCCCGCAGTCGTATGATATGCATCGACTGGTGAAGTTCGTATCGGATTTGAAATCGGGCGCCAGTCAGGTCACCGCACCGGTGTATTCACACCTGATTTACGATGTCATCCCGGATGGCGATAAGGTGGTGCAGCAGCCGGACATCCTGATTCTGGAAGGGCTGAACGTCCTGCAGAGCGGTATGGATTATCCGCACGATCCGCATCATGTATTTGTCTCAGATTTCGTCGACTTTTCAATATATGTCGATGCGCCAGAAAACTTATTAGAGCGCTGGTACGTTAATCGCTTTCTTAAATTCCGCGAAGGTGCCTTCAGCGATCCGGACTCTTATTTCCACCACTATTCTCAGCTGCCTGAAGAGGAAGCAGAAAGTATTGCACGTGGATTATGGAAAGAAATTAACTGGCTGAATTTAAAAGAAAACATCTTACCTACGCGAGAGCGGGCCAGCCTGATCATGACCAAGTCTGCGGATCATGCCGTGCAAAGCGTGCGGTTACGAAAATAGTATTAAAAACGTCCTGCTTTATCAGGGCGTTTAATGCATTACTGTTTACTGTGTTAATTAGCGGGACGTAATGAGATCTCGCCACCGACCCAGGATTTAATCTCACCATCCTGTTCCAGCAATAAACCGCCCTGCTTATCAATTCCGCGCGCAATGCCATGCACTTCACGATCGCCAATCAGCAGTTTTACCGGGCGATGGATAAAGTTATCCAGCGCTTCCCAGCGGCCGACAAACGGCGCCAGCCCATCGCGTTCAAACAGCGGTAAAGCTTCACGCAGACGGTTTATCAGCCTGGCGGCGAGTTCGTTACGATTGATCTCGATGCCCGCTTCCTGCAGATTGATCCAACCCTGATTGATTTCCGCCGTGCCTTCGCCCCGCATTACCAGGTTGATCCCCGCGCCCATGACAATTTGCGCCGCATCGCCGGTTTTACCGGTGAGCTCAACCAGAATACCCGCCAGTTTACGATCCTGCAGATAGAGGTCATTTGGCCACTTAACGCGGACGTCTGCCGCGCCCAGCGACTGGATAACCTCTGCCATCACGATACCAATCACCAGACTCAGACCCATTGCCGCAGCTGGCCCCTGCTCCAGTCGCCAGTACATGGACATGTAGAGATTGGCGCCAAACGGCGAGAACCATTTCCGTCCGCGCCGGCCGCGCCCGGCCTGTTGATATTCCGCGATGCACGCATAGCCGGAGTTCAGCTGGTCCATGCGATCGAGTAAATACTGATTCGTTGAGTCAATAACCGGAATCACCGCCAAATCCGCCTGATACAGATGCGCCAGTATCGCCTCTTCATTCAGCAACTGAATCGGCGCTGGCAGGCTGTAACCTTTCCCTGTCACGGTGTAGACATCGAGGCCCCAGCTTTTCAGCGTCTGAATATGTTTATTCACGGCAGCGCGGCTCATACCGAGCGCTTCACCCAGCTGTTCACCAGAGTGAAATTCGCCATCGGCCAGCAGGGCGACCAGTTTTAATGGAACGCTATGATCTTTCATGAAATCACCTCGACGGCGTTACGCTCGCCCTGCGCGCCAATAAACCGCACCTCAGGCTCCAGCCACACGGCAAATTTTTTCCCCACCTCCTGACGCACATGATGGGCCAGGGCGACAATATCCTGCGGTGTGGCATTGTCTTCGTTGATCAGTACCAGTGCCTGCTGACGATGCACCGCAGCGCCGCCAAGACGGTAGCCTTTCAACGCACACTGATCGATCAGCCAGCCTGCGGCCAGCTTGACCTCACCACTGTGCTGTGGATAGTGCGGCATAGCAGGATAGTGCGTAAGCAATGCCTCTGCCTGCTGAGCGGAAATCAGGGGGTTTTTAAAGAAACTGCCTACATTACCTGTTACGCGCGGATCGGGCAGCTTACTTTGCCGCATATGGCACACCGCATTGAATACGTCCCACGCGCATACGGTAGCGGGATTGAGCTTCGCCAGATCGCCATAGCTCAGTACCGGTTTCCACTGCTTCGCCAGACGCAGCCCGACGGCCACAATCACATAGTCGTGCTTCATCGCGTGTTTGAAGATGCTGTCGCGATAGCCAAACTGGCATTCATCACGGTGCAGACGCGTGACTGTGCTATCCGACAGGTGTAACACTTCGACGTACTGGCAAATATCTTTAAATTCAACACCGTAAGCGCCAATGTTCTGGATGGGTGCCGATCCCGTCACGCCAGGAATCAGCGCCAGATTTTCCAGCCCGGTGAGGCCTTTCTTTAGAGTGTGCTCAACCAACTGATGCCAGTTTTCGCCAGCACCAACGTGCAGATGCCAGGCTTCGTCGTGCTCTTCCAGGGTGATGCCTTTAATCGCGTTAATCACCACGCAGCCGGCAAAATCTTCGAGGAACAGGACGTTACTGCCCTCGCCAAGCACCATAAACGGCTGATTATTTTGCTGGCTGGCGTGCCAGGCAGAGGAAATGGCTTCTGCGCTATCCGCAACAACAAGCTTTTCAGCCGCGATTGCAAGACCCAGTGTGTTGAACGCTTTCAGGGAAGTCTGAGGGCTGGACATGTTACGGCCTTTACTGATTAATCTGGCCGTAGTTTACCCGATTGCACGGTTTTACAGTGGGGAGTTTTCGCGTTTTTAGCGGGAAATTTGCTGAAGTACGGACGTAAAAAAGCCCCGGACTCTCGTCCGGGGCTTTTTTACTGGTTTGATGCCTGGCAGTTCCCTACTCTCGCATGGGGAGGCCCCACACTACCATCGGCGCTACGGCGTTTCACTTCTGAGTTCGGCATGGGGTCAGGTGGGACCACCGCGCTGTTGCCGCCA
>NZ_NHZE01000053.1:0-253 GCF_002207995.1 Pantoea sp. VS1 | reverse complement strand
CCTACGGGAGGCAGCAGTGGGGAATATTGCACAATGGGCGCAAGCCTGATGCAGCCATGCCGCGTGTATGAAGAAGGCCTTCGGGTTGTAAAGTACTTTCAGCGGGGAGGAAGGCGGTGAGGTTAATAACCTCGCCGATTGACGTTACCCGCAGAAGAAGCACCGGCTAACTCCGTGCCAGCAGCCGCGGTAATACGGAGGGTGCAAGCGTTAATCGGAATTACTGGGCGTAAAGCGCACGCAGGCGGTCTGT
>NZ_NHZE01000052.1:0-171927 GCF_002207995.1 Pantoea sp. VS1 | reverse complement strand
CCGGCAAGTCCACGCTGGTGCGCACGGTACTCGGCCTGCTCGCGCCAGACAGCGGCAGCGTCCGCCGCGCGCCGGGGCTGCGTATTGGCTATGTACCGCAAAAGCTGCACATCGATCCGACGCTGCCGATCAGCGTTGAGCGCTTTATGCGTCTGACGCGCGGCAGTCGCCGTGACGATATTCTGCCGGCGCTGAAGCGGGTGCAGGCCGGCCATCTGCTGCAGTCACCGCTGCAAAAACTGTCTGGCGGCGAAACGCAGCGCGTGCTGCTGGCGCGCGCCCTGCTCAACCAGCCGCAGCTGCTGGTACTGGACGAACCGACGCAGGGCGTGGATGTTAACGGCCAGGTGGCGCTCTACGACTTGATCGATCAACTGCGACGCGAGCTCAACTGCGGCGTGCTGATGGTCTCGCACGACCTGCATCTGGTGATGGCAAAGACCGACGAAGTGCTGTGCCTCAACCATCACATCTGCTGTTCCGGCACGCCGGAAGCCGTCTCGCAGCACCCGGAATTTATCGCCATGTTTGGCCCGCGCGGCGCACAGCAGCTGGCGATCTATCGCCATCACCATAATCACCGTCACGATTTACAGGGACGCATTGTTCTGCGCAAAGGAAACGGCCCGTCATGATTGAACTGTTATTACCCGGCTGGCTGGGCGGCGTATTGCTGGCCCTGGCGGCCGGTCCGCTCGGCTCTTTTGTCGTCTGGCGCCGCATGTCCTATTTTGGCGATACCCTCGCCCACGCCTCTCTGCTCGGCGTGGCGTTTGGTCTGCTGCTGAATGTGAACCCCTATTATGCGGTGATTCTGGTTACCGTCTGTCTGGCGCTCGGGCTGGTGTGGCTTGAGCGACGCCCGCATCTGGCGATCGATACGCTGTTAGGGATTATGGCGCACAGCGCGCTGTCGCTGGGTCTGGTGGTGGTCAGTCTGATGCAGGGCGTACGCGTTGATTTGATGGCCTATCTGTTTGGCGATTTGCTGGCGATCACCCCGGACGATTTGTCGCTGATGGCGAGCGGCGTGGCAATCGTGCTGGTGGTGATGGCGTGGCAGTGGCGTTCGCTGCTGTCGATGACCATCAGTCCGGAGCTGGCGCAGGTAGACGGCGTAAACATTCAGCGTACCCGCCTGATGCTGATGCTGGTAACCGCGCTGACCATTGGTGTGGCGATGAAATTTGTTGGCGCGCTGATCATTACTTCACTGCTGATCATTCCGGCCGCCACGGCACGACGCTTCTCGCGTTCGCCAGAACAGATGGCCGGCTTTGCGGTGCTTATCGGCATCATAGCCGTCACCGGTGGCCTGACCTTCTCTGCCAGCTACGACACCCCGGCCGGTCCGTCGGTGGTGCTGTGTGCTGCGGTACTGTTCATTATCAGCATGGCAAAAAAACCGGCGGCGTGACGCCGGTTACTCTTCGCGGCTGATGCCGAAATGCTTATAGGCGTGCTGCGTGGCCATCCGGCCGCGTGGCGTGCGCTGAATAAAGCCCTGCTGGATCAGGAACGGTTCGATAACGTCCTCGATGGTTTCACGCTCCTCACCAATCGCCGCCGCCAGATTATCCAGCCCCACCGGACCGCCCATGAACTTGTCGATGATCGCCAGCAGTAGCTTGCGGTCCATATAGTCGAAGCCCTGATTGTCCACATTGAGCATATCCAGCGCGCTGGCGGCCACTTCGCCACTCATGTTGCCACTGGCGCGCACTTCGGCGAAGTCACGTACACGGCGCAGCAGGCGGTTGGCGATGCGTGGCGTACCGCGCGCACGGCGCGCCACTTCCAGCGCGCCCTCTTCGCTCAGCGTCAGCCCCAGGCAGGCGGCGCTGCGTCCGACGATGTGCTGCAGATCCGGCACATTGTAGAACTCCAGGCGCTGCACAATCCCAAAGCGATCGCGCAGCGGTGAGGTGAGTGAGCCTGCGCGGGTGGTAGCGCCAATCAGAGTGAACGGCGGCAAATCCAGTTTGATCGAGCGCGCTGCAGGTCCGTCACCGATCATGATATCCAGCTGATAATCTTCCATCGCCGGATACAGCACCTCTTCCACTACCGGTGACAGGCGATGAATTTCATCGATAAACAGGACGTCGTGCGGTTCAAGGTTGGTGAGCATCGCCGCCAGGTCACCGGCCTTTTCCAGCACCGGACCGGACGTGGTGCGCAGATTGACGCCCATCTCATTAGCCACGATGTTGGCCAGCGTGGTTTTACCCAGCCCGGGCGGACCAAAGATCAGCAGGTGGTCCAGCGCATCGCCGCGCAGTTTGGCGGCCTGGATGAAAATCTCCATCTGCTCGCGCACCTGCGGCTGCCCGACATATTCCGTCAGCAGTTTGGGGCGAATAGCGCGGTCGAGGCTCTCTTCCTCAGTGAAAGAACTGCCCGAGACCAGGCGGTCGGCTTCAATCATGCATTACCTCAAATAGCAGCGCGCAGGGCTTCGCGAATCAGGGTTTCACAATCCGCATCTGGTTTGCCAACCTTGCTGACCATACGGCTGGCTTCCTGCGGTTTATAACCCAGCGCTACCAGCGCCGCAACTGCTTCAGCCTCGGCGTCGTTGTTATCCTGCTGTGCCGACGGTGTGGTCAGGGTAAACGCCGAGTCGCCACCAAACAGGTCGCCGTGCATGCCTTTGAAGCGATCTTTCATCTCAACTACCAGACGCTCAGCGGTTTTCTTGCCCACGCCCGGCAGCTTCACCAGCGAGGCGATCTCTTCGCGCTCCACCGCCGTGACAAACTGCTGCGCTGACATGCCGGAAAGAATCGCCAGCGCCAGTTTGGGCCCGACGCCGTTGACTTTGATCAGCTCACGGAACAGCGCCCGCTCCTGCTTACTGTTAAACCCGAACAGCAGCTGTGCATCTTCCCGCACCACAAACTGGGTGAAGATAATCGCTTCCTGGTTGATGTCCGGCAGCTCGTAAAAGCAGGTCATTGGCAGGTGCACTTCGTAACCCACACCGTGCGCCTCAATCAGCACCAGCGGTGGCTGTTTTTCCAGAATAATGCCTCGTAAACGACCAATCACCTGAGCAATTCCTTAGTGTATGTGTAAGCGTCTGAATCATCGGCCTCCTGCCACACCGCGCTCAACCGCGCGCCTGCTGGAGGTAAAATGTCGGCTATGTATATCATAAAAAAGGCTGGATGCATATCCAGCCTATTGAATGGCCACGCTTTTGCTAACCGGATCGCAAACGTCCGCGCGTCAGCACCAGTTTGCTGTCGCTCATGCGCGCCGCATTCTGGCTGACGTGGCAATGGGTGATGGCGATGGCCAGCGCATCGGCGGCATCCGCCTGCGGATTGGCCGGCAGTTTGAGCAACGTGCGCACCATGTGCTGCACCTGGCTTTTTTCCGCGCTGCCGATGCCGGTTACCGTCTGCTTCACCTGACGGGCCGCATACTCAAACACCGGCAGATCAAGGTTGACTGCTGCGACAATTGCCGCGCCACGCGCCTGACCCAGCTTGAGCGCCGAGTCCGCGTTCTTCGCCATAAACACCTGCTCAATGGCGAAGTAATCCGGCGCGAACTGGGTGATGATTTCGCTGACGCCAGCGTAAATCAGTTTGAGGCGGGAAGGCAGATCGGTGACGTTAGTGCGGATACAGCCGCTGCCCAGATAGCTGAGCTGGCGGCCGGTCTGGCGGATGACACCGTAGCCGGTGACGCGCGAGCCGGGGTCAATCCCGAGTATTATCGCCATAGCGCGTCTCCGTATTGCAGGGGTTTGCGTAACGCCATTACAGCGTTTCCGCTACCTCATCAGAAATTTCACCGTTATGGTAAACTTCCTGCACATCATCACAATCTTCCAGCATGTCGATCAGACGCAGCAGTTTAGGAGCCGTCTCGGCATCCAGTTCCGCTTTGGTTGATGGAATCATCGACACTTCAGCACTGTCGGCTTTCAGACCGGTGGCTTCCAGTGCATCGCGCACGCTGCCCAGCTCTTCCCACGCGGTAAAGACGTCAATCGCGCCATCGTCATAGCTCACGACATCTTCTGCACCGGCTTCCAGCGCCGCTTCCATCACGGCATCTTCGTCCTGGCCTGGCGCGAAGGAGATCACGCCTTTCTTGCTGAACAGGTAAGATACCGAACCGTCGGTGCCGAGGTTACCGCCGGTTTTGCTGAAGGCGTGACGCACTTCGCCCACGGTACGGTTACGGTTATCACTCAGACACTCCACCATGACCGCAGAGCCGCCCGGACCGTAACCTTCATAGATGATGGTTTCCATGTTGCTGTCATCTTCACCGCCGACGCCGCGCGCGATAGCACGGTTCATGGTGTCACGCGTCATGTTGTTGGACAGGGCTTTGTCCATCGCTGCGCGCAGACGCGGGTTGGAGCCGGCATCGCCACCGCCCAGCTTGGCCGCTGTCACCAGCTCGCGAATGATTTTGGTGAAGATTTTACCGCGCTTGGCGTCCTGAGCCGCTTTGCGGTGCTTTGTATTCGCCCATTTACTATGTCCAGCCATCTTACATATTCTCCGATCTTTAACAGGGTGCAGGCTATCTTGCTGGCAATCTTGTTCCCCGGCAGTGCGCGCAATCCTCACGTACTCATGTACGCTCCGGTTGCTGTGCGCTGGCGGTGAACAACCTTGCTGCGCCGATGACGCCTGACTGTTCTATTTTAGCGGTGCAAATCTTTCGACTTACACCGTATGTCTGTAATTTAACGATAAAACCACCGGAAAAACGCGCGGTGGCGGGCATTCAGATAAATTCGTCGATTGCCTGACGATTACTCCACGAGCGGGTTAGTGCGGCAGCGGCGGCCGGTGTCAGCCACTGGGCGGCAAGGTGCTCGCTCAGCACTGGCTGGCGTTCGGCGGGCAGCGCCAGCCGGAACCAGTGTTCCCGGTTATGCGTGATGCCCGGCGCATAGCGATGGCGATAGTGCGGAAAGATCTCAAACTCAATCTGTTTGTGGCAATCTTCCAGCACCAGCCCCTCGGCGACGATATCAATCGCCAGCTCTTCAGCCACTTCGCGCTGCGCCGTTTGCGCCGGCGTTTCGCCCGGCTCCAGGCTGCCGGTAACCGACTGCCAGAAGCTGGGGTCATCGCGCCGCTGCAGCATTAACACCCGGCCGGTATCTTGCGCAAAAATCACCACCAGCACCGATACCGGGTGTTTATAGCCCATTATTTCGTCTCTGGAGTGACTTTCTTCGGCGCGATCTGGATACCGAGGTCCGCCAGCGCCGCCGGATTGGCTTCGCTTGGTGCTTCGGTCATCAGACAGGCCGCCGCGGTGGTTTTCGGGAACGCAATCACATCGCGGATATTGTCGGTGCCGGTCAGCAGCATGGTCAGACGGTCAAGACCGAATGCCAGACCTGCGTGCGGCGGGGTACCGAACTTCAGCGCATCCAGCAGGAAGCCAAACTTCTCACGCTGCTCTTCTTCGCTGATGCCCAGAATGCTAAACACCGTCTGCTGCATATTGCCGCTGTGGATACGCACTGAACCGCCGCCCACTTCATAACCGTTGATCACCATATCGTAGGCGTTAGCCACCGCCTGCGTCGGATCGGCCGCCAGCTGTTCCGCCGTCAGCGCTTTTGGCGAGGTGAACGGATGGTGCATCGCCGCCAGGCCGCCCTCGTCGTCCTCTTCGAACATCGGGAAGTCGACCACCCACAGCGGGGCCCAGGCTTTATCATTGGTGATTTGCAGATCACGGCCCACTTTCAGGCGCAGTGCACCCAGCGCATCCGCCACCACTTTGGCACGGTCGGCGCCGAAGAAGATCAGGTCGCCGTCCTGCGCGTCGGTACGCTGCAGAATAGCTTCAACGATCTCCGGCGTCAGGAATTTGGCCACCGGGCTCTGCACACCGTCGAAACCGCTGGCGCGCGCATTGATCTTCATCCACGCCAGACCTTTAGCACCGTAAATGCCAACAAAGCTGCCGTATTCGTCGATTTGCTTACGCGTCAGCGCGGCACCGCCCGGCACGCGCAGCGCCGCGACGCGACCTTTCGGGTCGTTTGCCGGGCCGGCGAACACCTGGAATTCAACGCTTTTCAGCAGGTCAGCAACGTCCACCAGCTCCATCGGGTTACGCAGGTCTGGCTTATCGGAGCCGTAACGGTTCATCGCTTCGGCGAAGGTCATCTGCGGGAAGTCACCGAGGTCGACGCCTTTGATGTCCAGCCACAGCTCACGGATCATCTGCTCCATCACGCTGCGCACCTGCTCAGCGCTCATGAACGAGGTTTCCACGTCGATCTGGGTGAACTCCGGCTGACGGTCTGCGCGCAGGTCTTCATCACGGAAGCATTTGACAATCTGATAGTAGCGGTCAAAACCAGACATCATCAGCAGCTGTTTAAACAGCTGCGGTGACTGCGGCAGCGCGTAGAATTTACCTTTGTGCACCCGGCTCGGCACCAGGTAGTCACGCGCGCCTTCCGGCGTGGCTTTGGTCAGCATCGGGGTTTCGATGTCGAGGAAGCCTTCACCGTCCATAAAGCGGCGCACGAAGCTGGTAATTCTGGCACGGGTTTTCAGACGCTGCGCCATTTCCGGACGACGCAGGTCGAGGTAGCGATAGGTCAGACGCGCTTCTTCGCTGTTGGTCTGGTTAGAGTCCAGCGGCAGCGGTTCTGCGCGGTTGATGATGTTCAGCTCATGGGCGAACACTTCGATGTCACCGGTGGCCATGTCGCTGTTGCGGTTTTTCTCTTCACGCGCACGCACAGTACCGGTGATCTGGATACAGAATTCATTACGCAGTTCAGACGCCAGCTGGAAAGCCTGCTGATGATCGGCATCGAAAAACACCTGCGCGATGCCTTCGCGGTCACGCATATCGATAAAAATCAGGCTGCCGAGATCGCGACGGCGATTGACCCAGCCGCAGAGAGTAACTTGCTGACCCACATGAGACAGATTGAGCTGTCCGCAATATTCTGTACGCATAACGTATCCTTTTAACTTCGCCGCTGCTGCCAGACAGCATCAGGCCGCGTAACCTTCTGAGATGCTGCCGCAAAAAAGGCGGCTATTATAATGGAAAATGGCAGGCAGGATAAGCAGATCCCGCGCAAAGCGGACAAATCGTCAGCGTTTGCCGCGCGATCGGTTCCTGCCCGTGGCAAAACCGGGTAACGTACGGCGCATTTTCCGCGCCACAGCAGGCAGGAGCAGTTTTGACACTTCGTATTGGATTACCGCAATGGCAGCACGCCAACTGGAGAGTATTGGGTATCGAAACCCTGGCGGATTACGCCCGGCTGTTCGGCTGCGTCGAAGGCAACACCACGCTTTACGCGCTGCCCAAACCGGAAGTGGTGCAGCGCTGGTATGACATGACTGACGACGCTTTTCGCTTCTGCTTTAAATTTCCTGACACCATCAGCCACAAAGCGGCGCTGAAGAACTGCGATGAGCTGGTGAATGAGTTTCTGCGCCTGCTGGATCCGCTTAGCCAGCGCATCGGCCAGTACTGGCTGCAGCTGCCCGCCGCCTTTTCACCGGCGCAGCTGACAGATTTATGGGCGTTTCTCGATCGCCTGCCGCGCAGCTTTCACTATGGCGTGGAAGTGCGCCATGCGGCCTTTTTTGCCAAAGGCGAGGCCGAGCGCGCGCTGAATCGCGGCCTGCATCAGCGCGGGGTTAATCGGGTGATTCTCGACAGCCGTCCGGTGCACGCCTCTGACTCGCTCAGCCCGGCCGCCGTGCATGCGCGCGCGCAAAAGCCGCGCGTGCCGACGCATGCGGTGCGCACTGCCGGACAGCCGATGGTGCGCTTTATCGGCAGCGACAGCGTGGAGGAGAGCCTGCCGCTGTTTGATGTCTGGCAGCAAAAACTGGCGGACTGGCAGCACGACAGCGACCCGCTGCTGTTCATCCACACGCCGGATATGGGCGCGGTGTTTCCGCTGCTGCAGGCGCTGTGGCCGCAGCTGCAACAGCTGGAGCCGACGCTGCGCCCGCTGCCCGCCTGGCCACAGCAATCCAGCCTGTTCTAAACGCAGGGAAACGGGTGCAGCCTGCGGCAGTTTCTGCCAGAATAGCGCCCTTTCCGTTTTCTCTCCGGATAATTCATTATGTCTGACCGCGATACGCTATTCTCCGCGCCCATCGATAAACTGGGCGACTGGACCTTTGACGAGCGCGTGGCTGAAGTCTTTCCCGATATGATTCAGCGCTCGGTGCCGGGTTACTCCAACATCATTTCGATGATTGGCATGCTGGCAGAACGCTTTGTGCAGCCCAACAGCCAGGTTTACGATCTCGGCTGCTCGCTGGGCGCGGCCACGCTGGCGGTGCGCCGCAATATTCAGGCACCGGGTTGCCAGATTATTGCCGTCGATAATTCGCCGGCGATGGTGGAACGCTGCCGCCGTCACATCGACGCCTTCCGCGCTGCTACGCCGGTGCAGGTGCTGGAAGCGGATATCCGCGATATCCACATCGAAAACGCCTCACTGGTGGTGCTCAACTTTACCCTGCAGTTCCTTGAGCCGGACGCGCGCCTGACGCTGCTGCAGAAAATCGCTGCCGGCCTCAATCCGGGCGGTGCGCTGGTGCTGTCGGAAAAGTTCAGCTTTGAAGATGCCGACGTCGGCGAACTGCTGTTCAACATGCACCACGACTTTAAGCGCGCCAACGGCTACAGCGAGCTGGAGATCAGCCAGAAGCGCAGCATGCTGGAGAACGTGATGCTGACGGACAGCGTGGAAACGCACAAAGCCCGTCTGAAAAGCGCTGGCTTTGCCCATGCCGAGCTGTGGTTCCAGTGCTTTAACTTTGGCTCACTGGTGGCGTTGAAATGATTGATTTTGGCCGTTTTTATCAGCAAATCGCCACCGGTCCGCTCGCCAGCTGGCTGGAAGTGTTGCCGGCGCAGGTCGCCGCCTGGCAGCGTGAAAACCTGCACGGACATTTTCGCAACTGGGAGAAGTCGGTCGACAATCTGCCGCTGCTGGTGCCGCAGCAGCTCGATCTGCTGCACAGCGTCAGCGCGCAGCATGACGCGTTAACCGCTCGCCAGCGCGCCGGCATCGAAAAGCTGCTGCGTAACCTGATGCCGTGGCGCAAAGGGCCGTTTTCGCTCTACGGCTGCGACATCGACACCGAATGGCGCTCCGACTGGAAGTGGGACCGCGTGCTGCCGCATATCTCTTCGCTGGCGGGTCGAACCGTGCTGGATGTGGGCTGCGGCAGCGGTTATCACATGTGGCGCATGATTGGGGCCGGCGCGCAGCTGGTGGTCGGTATCGATCCGATGCAGCTGTTCCTGTGCCAGTTCGAAGCGGTGCGTAAGCTGCTGGGTGACGATCGCCGTGCGCATCTGCTGCCGCTGGGCATTGAGCAACTACCGGCGCTGCAGGCGTTCGATACCGTGTTCTCCATGGGCGTGCTCTATCACCGACGTTCGCCGCTCGACCATCTGCTGCAGCTGAAAAATCAGCTGGTCAGCGACGGCGAACTGGTACTGGAGACGCTGGTGATTGAAGGCGATGAAAACGCGGTGCTGGTACCGGGTGAACGCTACGCGCAGATGCGCAACGTTTACTTCATTCCGTCTGCGGCGGCGCTGAAAAACTGGCTGGAGAAGTGCGGTTTTGTCGATGTGCGCATCGCCGATTACGCCATCACCTCGGTGGAAGAGCAGCGTCGCACCGACTGGATGACCAGCGAATCGCTGGCGGAGTTCCTCGATCCGCACGACAGCAGCAAAACGATTGAAGGCTATCCCGCCCCACTGCGTGCCGTGCTGGTGGCGCGCAAACCGTAACGCTTAACGCCGCGACAGCGCCAGCTTCGCGGCGAAACCAATAAACACGCAGCCGGTCAGGCGATCCATCACTTTTAACACTGCCGGACGGCGCAGATGATCAGCAAAGTACTGGCTGCCGCTAATCAATACCGCATTCCACGCTAAGCCAATCACCATGTGGGTGAGCGCCATCAGCGTGCACCACAGCGCCACCGATCCGCCGGCCGGGATAAACTGCGGCAGAAAAGTGACGTAAAAAACTCCGACTTTGGGATTGAGCAGGTTACCGGTCAGGCCACGCGCGAAGCAGGTCAGATAGCGCTCTTCCCGCTTTTGCCCCTCCTGCCCGCTGGCCACCGTGCTGCGCGGGTTAAGCAGCAGTCTGACGCCGAGATACAGCAGGTACACGGCACCGATGCCTTTCAGCAGGTTATAAGCCATTTCCGAAGCCAGCAGCAGCGCGCCTAAGCCCAGCCCGACCGCCACGCCCCACACCAGACAGCCGAGCGTAACGCCCAATGCCGTCGCCGAGGCACGCTGCCAGCCCTGCGCAGCCGCTGAACGCAGCACCAGCGCGGTATCGAAGCCGGGCGTCAGCGTAAGCAGGGTAATGGCGAAAAGGAATGAAATAATCAGTGTCATGATGGGCTCCCGGGTTGTGCACAGAACAGCATACGCGACGGCGCATCAATTGTCCGTCGCCGGACGATCCCAGTACTGATATTTGTAGGCCGAACTCAGATGCCGCTCAATGGTGCCTTTGGCAAACACTTCGGTCTCATGCAAATAGCTGAGCGTGCAATTGCCTACCTCATCCCACAGCTGGCACTCATCCACCGATCGCAAAGTGCTGACCGGCGTGGTCGAGGTGCCGTGCAGCCGCAGTTCGCGCCACTGATTATCGTAGCTGTAGGTCTCTTTGCTGCGCGCGCTGGTAGATGCCACCACCAGCCCCTGCGGATTCCAGCGCCAGGTATTCTCGCCGTTGGTCAGTTCATCGCTGCCGCGCGCAATACTTTTTTCCAGCCGGAAGTGTTTATCGTAGCGGTAAGTGGTATCAGTAAAGCCCTCTTTCCCCATGCTGGTAAATTTGTCCGAGGCGCTGATGATGTTGCCGTGTTGCCCCATCTGCCAGCTGATGGTGCCCTGCCGGTTATCCACCACCTCCTCTTTGCCCGCGCGGGTCACTTTAACCAGATAAGCATAGTCAGCCACCCAGCCGCGCTGCACGCGCGCGATATGCTGCTCCATGCTTAGCACCACGTTGCCTTCGCTTTTGTCATAGGTGATGTCAGCCACCATCAGATCGCCGCACTGGTCAAACTGCCCGAGCACGCGCTTCTGCGAGTTGACGTCTTTACCAAACTCCCCGGCCACCACCTGGCGCACCGCGCCTTTGGCGTCGCCGCCCAGCATAATCCAGTTGTTGCTGCTGGTGATGTTTTTGCTCAGCGGCGGGCAGGTGCTGCTGGCGGCCAGCGCCGCGCCGGCAACGGGGAACAGCAGAATCACAACAGCATAAGGGAGGGATTTCATCAGCGTTATCCGCGCGTTAAGCCATAGAGTAATCAAAGCATCTTTTTCACCAATGCGCTATTCATGGCGAAGCGGCAGACAAAAAGAACCCCAGCAAGGAACTGGGGTTTGGTACTTGCAAACATCACGTCAGGTTTTCGGCGTGCTGCGCGGCAAAATTGGTACGGGTCAGGCGACCCGGTCAACGCTCATCTGCATCATGCTCTTCATGGCTTCGACGACATCGCCATCGACACAGGAGCGGCTGAATTCATCGGTTTCCGCTTCAGAACACATCGAGACACCGGCTTTACGGTAGCGCATCGGTGACGCGACGGCGCGGCTGGCGGAGCTGTGGACTTCCTGCAATCCGCTGTCGAGGAACTTTTGCAGATTGCTGAGGCGCACGCCTGCCCCTGCCATAATGATTGGACCGGTGCTGTATTCATTTAGTTCCCGTAATAATGCAATTCCGGTTTCAGCGCTCTGCTGCTGACCGGAAGTCAGAATGCGGGCGATCCCTAAATCAGTCAGCACCTCCAGCGAACGCTTCGGGCTGTGGCACAAATCAAAGGCGCGATGGAAGGTCACCGCCATGCCGTCGCACAGCGCCATAATCTGCTGCATGCGTACCGTGTCGACGTGCGCATCTTCGTCCAGCATGCCAATCACCAGGCCAGGAAAACCCAGCTCGCGAATGCGCGCTACGTCCGATTTCATCACCTCAAATTCGCGTGCGGTGTAACAAAAATCGCCGCCGCGCGGCCGCACGATTGGGTGGACCGGAATGGTCAGTTCACGTTGTGCGGCTTCCAGCATACCCGCCGAAGGTGTCAGTCCGCCTTCACGCGGAGCACTGCACAGCTCCACGCGATCGGCACCGGACGCCTGCGCAGTCATTGCGCAGTCGATGCCATAGCAACAAATTTCCAGTTTCGTCATACCTTGCTCCTTTTCATGACTGCTGGCTCGGGAGGAGTGCATCAGTTAGTCTGCTCATTCAGACAGTTTACGTGGAAAGCGCACTATGGCATTCGATTTTGATCAAGGGATAGACCGTCGTCACAGCGATAGTTTGAAATGGCACAAATATGGTGATCGCGATGTGCTGCCTTTGTGGGTTGCCGACACCGATTTTCGCTCGCCGCCGTGCATCATTGAGGCCATTAAACAGCGTGCCGACCACGGTGTTTTCGGCTATGGCGCGACGCCGCACGGTTTGATTGATATCACTATTTCCCGCTTAGCCCAGCGCTATGGCTGGCAGATTGAGCCGGAATGGATTGTGTTGCTGCCGGGCGTGGTGAGCGGCCTGAATTTATCGGTCCGGGCATTTACCGAGTCGTCGCAGAGCACCGTGGCACCGACGCCGATTTATCCGCCGTTTCGCGCGGCGGCGCGGCTGGCGCAGCGCGCTCAGGTCAATCTGCCATTGCAGTTACAGCAGGATCGCTGGGTGATGCAGCTGGATGACAGCCAGATGCAGGGTAACGAGCGCCTGCTCATGCTGTGCAATCCGCAGAATCCGGGCGGCACAGTCTACCGCCGTGATGAGCTGGAGGCGCAGCTGGCCTTTGCCCAACGCCACGATTTGCTGGTGTGCTCCGATGAAATCCATTGTGACTTGCTGTTAACGCCTGGCGTACAGCACATTCCGTTTGCCTCGCTGAGCGAAGACGCCGCCCAGCGCAGCATTACCCTGATTTCGCCGTCTAAAACCTTCAACATCGCCGGGCTGGGTGCGTCCATGGCCATTATCCCTCATCCCGAACTGCGGAAACGCTTTAAGCAGGTGCGTGAAGGCATCGTACCGGGTGTGGATATTCTGGCGCTGGTAGCGGCGGAAGCCGCATGGCGCGGCGGTGATGCGTGGCTGGCAGACCAGCTGGCTTACCTGCGCGCCAATCGTGACTGGCTGGTGCAGCAGGTGAATGCGCTGCCGGAACTCAGCATGGTCGCGCCAGAGGCCAGCTACCTCGGCTGGATTGACGCCAGCCAGCTGGATGTCGCCAGCCCGGCGCTGTATTTCGAAAAACACGGTCTCGGTTTCTCGCCGGGCCGTGATTTCGGCGACGATCGCTTCGTGCGCTTCAACTTTGGCTGCACGCACGCCACCCTGCAGCAGGCGATATCGCGCCTGCAGCAGGCGGTGGCAGCGCGGCGCTAAGCCTGTTCGCTGGCAACGATCTCCTCCAGCCGCCACGGATGAAACTTGATGGTAGTTTGCCCGTCCGTCACCGCTAAGGTCGGATTGGGCAGACGTTCATTTTCGCCCTGCGGCGTGCTGGTTTTAAACGCGATGCCCGGCTGCGTCAGCGCCTCGTCTGCCAGCAACGCCATCGCACGCATGCCCAGCGTTTCCGGCTCGCCGCGCAACACAATTTCCACATGCTCCCAGCCTTCATGGCGATACAGCTTCTCACCGGGCCACGGCAGCTCGATCACATCCACCTGCCAGCCCGCGATGCGCAGCGGCTGATGCAGCTTAAACAGGCAGATCGGCCGTCCATTAATCATCGCTTCGGAAAACTGCTCGCCGATTTGCAGTAAGCCGGCTTTCCAGCGTTCTGCCGTGGCGAACTGATGACAGCGCACCGCCACGTGGTCTGCCTCGTGCTGCGTAAGGTCAAGGCCGAGGCGTGCCGCAAAGTGTTGCAAAGCCTGTTCAAATCGGGACAGGTCTTGTTTTAAGTCACTCAGTTCTGAAGGAAAATCCAGATTCATACGTTAAATACCTCAAACTCAGTTCAGATCTTTTAATCAATAAAAAAAAAGGGCTGCCGCAGCTTTCGCTTGACAAAATGCTCGGATTCATCCGATTTCACGCCAAAAACCTTCAAAAACCGCATAAATCGCCCCTCTCTTTCGGATTAATCGCGTAATCAGGTCCACACGTTACTTTATAAAAGTGCCCTAACCAACTGTTATTATTAATAATAGTTAATACAATGAGATAACTCTTATTTACCCGCCAATCAATTGCAGTAGCTGACCCTTTCTTATAAATTTGGGTTTCACAACTACAAGGAATGGCCCTATGTCTATGCTCATTGTTGTCGCGGTCCTGATAGCCTTGATGGGATTTGCAATTTCCCGCCACTGGAAGGTGCGTGAAGACAAAAGCGTTAAAAATCCCCGTCGCCACCCGCGCCGCCGTTAATCGGCGCGCGGGCCTGCGTCCACCGGCAGCCATAACCGATTGCTGACGCACCCCAACATTTCACGTATACTTCCCCTCTTATTTTTTCCGTCCCGACACGCACGCGGGATGACGACATCGGCTCGCCCTCAGCTGGCGGGCCTTTTCAGCATATGAAGGTAACGCGGTGAATATTCAGGCTCTTCTTTCCGATAAAGTCAGTCAGGCGATGGTGGCGGCAGGCGCACCGGCCGATTGCGAACCGCAGGTTCGTCAGTCTGCAAAAGTGCAGTTCGGCGATTACCAGGCGAACGGTATCATGGCCGTGGCGAAAAAGCTCGGTCAGGTGCCGCGCCAGCTGGCTGAACAGGTAGTTCAGCATCTGGATCTGGCTGGTATCGCCAGCAAAATCGACATCGCCGGTCCCGGCTTTATCAACATCTTCCTCGACCGCCAGTGGCTGGCACAGCAGGCCGCGCAGGCGCTGCAGCTGCCACGCCTGGGCGTCAGCGAAGTGACACCTCAGACTATCGTGATTGACTACTCGGCGCCCAACGTGGCGAAAGAGATGCATGTCGGTCATGTGCGATCCACCATCATCGGTGATGCCGCGGTGCGCACCCAGGAGTTCCTCGGTCATGACGTCATCCGCGCTAACCACGTCGGTGACTGGGGTACACAGTTTGGCATGCTGATCGCCTATCTGGAGAAGCAGCAGAACGAGCATCATGAAGATATCGCGCTGGCTGATCTGGAAGCCTTCTACCGCGAAGCGAAACGCACCTATGACGAAGACGAAGCCTTCGCCGAGCGCGCCCGCGGTTACGTGGTGAAACTGCAGGGTGGCGACGAATATTGCCGCGCCATGTGGAAGAAGCTGGTGGATATCACCATGAGTCAGAACCAGCAGGTGTATGACCGCCTTAACGTCACCCTGACGCGTAAGGATGTGATGGGTGAAAGCCTGTATAACGACATGCTGCCGGGCATCGTCGCCGATCTGCGCGAAAAAGGGCTGGCGGTGACCAGCGAAGGCGCCACCGTGGTCTTCCTTGATGAGTTTAAAAACAAGGAAGGTGAACCGATGGGCGTGATCATCCAGAAGAAGGATGGCGGCTATCTCTACACCACCACCGATATCGCCTGCGCCAAATATCGCTATGAAACGCTGCATGCCGATCGCGTGCTGTACTACATCGATTCCCGCCAGCATCAGCATCTGCAGCAGGCGTGGACCATCGTACGCAAAGCGGGCTACGTGCCGGAGTCGGTGCCGCTGGAGCACCATGCGTTCGGCATGATGCTGGGCAAAGATGGCCGTCCGTTCAAGACGCGCAGCGGTGGCACCATTAAACTCTCCGATCTGCTGGATGAAGCCGTTGAGCGCGCCCATGCGCTGGTCAGCGAGAAGAATCCGGAGATGAGCGCGGCAGAGCTGAAAGAGCTGGCGGAAGTGGTCGGCATCGGCGCGGTGAAATACGCCGACCTGTCGAAAAGCCGCACCACCGATTACATCTTCGACTGGGACAACATGCTGGCGTTTGAAGGCAACACCGCGCCGTACATGCAGTATGCCTACACGCGTGTGCTCTCAGTATTCCGTAAAGCGGGCATTGAGGCAGACAGCCTGCACGGTGATATCATCCTGACTGACGAGCGCGAAGCGCTGCTGGCGACCCGTCTGCTGCAGTTTGAAGAGACCATCACCCAGGTCGCGCGCGATGGCACGCCGCACGTGATGTGTGCTTATCTGTACGATCTGGCCGGTCTGTTCTCGGGCTTCTATGAACACTGCCCGATTCTCTCCGCGGAAGAGGAAAACGTACGCAACAGCCGTCTGCAGCTGGCTGCGCTGACGGCGAAAACCCTGAAGCAGGGGCTGGATACGCTGGGCATCAAAACCGTCGAGCGAATGTAAGCCTAAAAAAACCCGCTGCGGCGGGTTTTTTATTGGCTATTGGCTATTTGCTATTTGCTATTGGTAATTGACCATCACTTCACTGCTCACCACCCGCAGGCCGGGCGGCAACGCGCCCTGCCCCTGAAATCCGAAAGCCAGATGCAGCGTTTCATCGGCTGCCACGTTGGCGAGGCCGCGCGTGCTGCCGCTGGCGCCGTCCAGCTCCACGCAGCGCTGACTGGCGCACAGCCGCACCAGCAGACCGGATGGCGCCGGGCGGCTCAGCGTGTAGCGCCAGTTCACCAGCGAAATAGTCCCTGGAGCCGCCGAGGGCGCTTTAAGCGCCGGCGACAGCAGCCAGTTGCCGCGCACGCCGAGGCTCGGGCCGCTGGCGCTGGCCTGCCACGCACCGCTGGCGGCTTTGCCCGTTAGCGGCAGCGTCAGCAGCGCCGCCAGCAGCCATGAGAGCGTCACTCCGCGCATTATTTGCCGCCTATGGTTGCAGTCATGCGGATTTGCCGGTTATCGGTCAGCTCCATATTAGACAGCACCACCAGCTGCGGCAGGTTGCGGCGCAGGAAGCGCGCCAGCAGCGCCCGCAGCGGATGGTTAACCAGCAGCACCGGCGGCGCACCGGTCATCTCCTGCTGCTGCAGCGCGGCCTGCGCCTGCATCAGCAGTCGATCGGCAAGACCCGGTTCCAGACCGCCACCACCCTGCAGTGCCTGCAGCAGCAGACGCTCCAGTGTGGCATCCAGTCCAATGACCTGCACTTCGCCGTTGCCCGGGAACCACTGCTGGGTAATCGCGCGGCCCAGCGCGACGCGTACCACACTGGTCAGTTCCTGCGGATCGTTCTGCACCGGCGCATGTTCGGCCAGCGTTTCGATAATGGTGCGCATGTCGCGGATCGAGACGCGCTCGGTCAGCAGATTTTGCAGCACTTTATGCAGCGTGGTCAGGGTAATGACGCCCGGCACCAGATCTTCCGTCAGCTTTGGCATCTCCTGGGTGACGCGGTCCAGAAGCTGCTGCGCTTCCTGACGCCCAAACAGCTCGCTGGCGTACTGGCCGATCAGGTGATTAAGGTGGGTCGCCACCACGGTACTGGCTTCCACTACGGTGTAGCCCTGAATCTGTGCCTGCTCTTTCAGCGCGCTGTCGATCCAGATGGCCGCGAGGCCAAACGCCGGGTCCACCGTCGCTTCACCCGGCAGCGTGCCCGCCGCCGTGCCCGGGTTGATCGCCATCCAGCGTCCCGGATAAGCATCGCCGCTGCCAATCTCCACGCCCTTCATCAGGATGCGATAGCGCGCCGGCGGCAGCTCCATGTTGTCACGAATGTGCACCACCGGCGGCAGGAAGCCAACCTCCTGCGCCACCTTTTTACGGATACTGCGAATACGCCCGAGCAGCTCGCCGTTTTGCAGATGATCGACCATCGGAATCAGGCGATAGCCCACTTCCATGCCGAGCGAATCTTCCAATTGGACGTCGGTCCACGAGGCTTCGACCGTGGCCGGCGTCTCCTGCGTTTTCACCACGCTGGAGGCTTCACTTTGCTTCTTCGGCTGCATTTCGCGGCCGCGCAGCCACCAGGCCAGGCCGAGCAGCGCCGCGGTGAACAGCAGGAACACAAAGTTCGGCATGCCGGGCACCAGGCCCAGCAGGCCAATCACGCCGGCACTCAGCATCAGCACGCGTGGATTGTTAAACAGCTGGCCCACCATCTGTTCGCCGACGTCCTGATCGGTGCTGACGCGGGTAACGATGACACCGGCAGCGGTAGAGATCACCAGCGCCGGGATCTGCGCCACCAGGCCGTCACCGATGGTCAGCAGCGTATAGGTTTCCCCGGCGTGGCCGAGATCCATACCGTGCTGCACCACGCCCACCAGCAGGCCGCCGATCACGTTGATCACCATGATCAGGATGCCGGCGATGGCGTCGCCGCGCACAAACTTACTGGCACCGTCCATTGAGCCGTAGAAGTCCGCTTCCTGGGTCACCTCGGTGCGCCGGCGTTTGGCTTCGTCTTCACCAATCAGGCCGGCGTTCAAATCGGCATCGATCGCCATCTGCTTGCCGGGCATACCATCCAGCACGAAACGCGCGCCCACTTCGGCGATACGTCCGGCACCTTTGGTGATGACCATGAAGTTGATGATCACGAGGATGATGAACACCACGATACCAATGGCGAAATTACCGCCGACGAGGAAGTGACCAAAGGCTTCAACCACGCGCCCGGCGGCATCAGCACCCGTATGCCCTTCCAGCAGGATGATACGCGTTGAGGCGACGTTCAGCGCCAGACGCAGCAGCGTTGAGAACAGCAAAATGGTCGGGAAGGCAGCGAATTCCAGCGTGCGCTGGGTGAACATCGCCACCAGCAGCACCATGATGGACAGCGCAATGTTGAAGGTAAACAGCAGGTCAAGGATGAACGCCGGCAGCGGCAATACCATCATCGACAGGATCAGCATGATCAGCACCGGACCAGCCAGCACCTGCCATTGCGTGTCTTTAAAATTGCCCGGTAAACGCAGCTTTTCGGCCAGATTAGCCATGGTTGGTGTTCTCTCCTGCAAAGTCCATCTCTGCCGGGACCGGCAGATGTTTTGGTTCGTTTGGAATCAGGCCGCCTTCGCGCTTCCAGCGTCGCAGCTGCCAGACCCACGCCAGCACTTCGGCCACGGCGGCATAGAGCGCGCCGGGAATAAACTGGCCAATTTCCGTATGACGATAGAGCGCACGCGCCAGGGGCGGCGCTTCCAGAATTGGTACGCGGTGCTCTTTTGCGATTTCACGAATGCGCAGGGCAATGTCACCGGCGCCTTTGGCAATCACTTTCGGCGCACTCATCTTGCCTTCCTGATACTGTAGCGCCACCGAGTAGTGCGTCGGGTTAGTCACGATGACGTCCGCCTTCGGCACGTCGGCCATCATGCGGCGGCGGGCGGCGGCACGCATCGCCTGGCGGATACGCCCTTTAACGTGCGGATCGCCTTCGTTCTGCTTGTGTTCATCGCGAATTTCCTGGCGCGTCATGCGCAGCTTTTTGAAGTAGCTGTAGAGCTGCCAGAACACGTCAAAGCCAACCATCGGGATCAGTCCCAGCATCACCAGCGCACAGCTGATGGCGGTCATCGACAGGCCATGCTGCAGCGCATTCACCGGCGATTCGCTCATCAGACGCAGCATCTCCTGCCAGTGACTCCACAAATACCAGCCAGCCACCAGCGCCACCAGCACCGCTTTGAGGATCGCCTTCACCAGTTCCGCCCACGTCTGACCGGAGAACATGCGCGCAATGCCCGGTAACGGGTTGAGCTTTTTGAAATCGAATTTGATGGATTTTCCGCTGATGTTGATTCCGCCCAGAATCATCGGCGCGGCAATGGCAACAATCACCAGCCCGGCCATCAGTGGCAGCAGCGCGATCACCGCCTGCATCACCAGGTTGCCGATGTGCGAGACGATAATTTTATCGTCGTTGACCATGCCGTGGTCAAAGCGGAAGCCGGTGGCCACCATGCTGGCCAGCCGTTGCGCCATATTGTGGCCGCCCAGCCAGATGATCAGCAGCCCGGCCAGCAGCATCAGTACCGAAGTCAGCTCGCGCGAACGCGGAATCTGCCCCTCCTGCCGTGCTTTCTCAAGTCGGTGGGGGGTGGGCGATTCTGTTTTGTCCTCGTTGCTCTCTTCAGCCACGACATACCTCAGCTGGCAGGAATTCTGAGCATAGGATGCCAAAACCCTTCGGGTCTAAAGCGCGGATTAAGCGAGAAAAAGATGGGTTTATTTAGCCATAAGTGAAATCAGGCCCTGCGCTAACCTGGTGCGGGCCAATCACCAGCGCACGGTTCCGCGACCTTTGCTGCTCATTACGGATTAAGTGGCGCAGCCAAGCAAAAGCCGTGCCGGACTGGCTGGGTTAATGACACGGCTGCGCCCGGAAATTCCGAAAATCATAAAATTGTTTCGCCGCGCAATCTTTTTTTATCTGAAAAAATAGATAAATCTTATTTACCAATTCCCCTAAGCACCATCAGGGGGCAAATGTCGCGCCGCACGCCAGCCGCGCTTGCTTACGCAAATAAATTAATGCAGCTTATCTATCGTCCCAGCCAGAACGATCGCGGCGTGCCGTTAAGGCGTTTTTTCGCCCGGTAGCACGGGATTTGCCGCGGTGCAATGGTTTGAATTCTCAAAAGTCTTAGGTAGACTTAAGTCAGCACTATCTTTCTGTAATTTGACTGTTTTTTAGTGGCCTTCTCACTGCATAATCTGCCCGCCCGCTGAGTGCGTGCCGGATACAACTCTGCAGCGATACTGATGAAAATTTGAGGATCATGGTGAATAAGAGTCTCTTGCTAACGCTGCTGGCGGCTTTAACGCTGGCGGGATGTAAAGCGCCTCCACCGCCCGTGACGGATGACACCCTGGTCACCAGCGAAGTGAACGGCGTAAAACTGGTTCATCGTCATGCAGTGGCAGCACCCGGTGAATTTACCCCGGTGAATGAGAGCTTTCGCGCGCTGTATGCCGCCTCTGTGATGACCCTGCCGGATTACAGCGGCAAAGTGGTGCGTTATCTGGATAACGCCCAAACCTTTGAGGTGCTGGGTCGCGTCGAGCACAACTGGCTGGCGATTGCAGAAGAACCCAGCGGTCAGCTGATTGGCTACGTGCCCCCCAAAGCTGGCGTGGAGAGCAGCCGCTATGACGCCACGCTGCGCAGCGACCGGCCGCGTCCCCGTCGTACTAAACAGGTCTGCGTGGCCGTGGGCGGCGCCAGTAAAGCATGCCGCACCAATGATACCGCGACCTGGATCTTAGACTGATGATGCAATCCGGCGCATATTGCCCGCAGCACACCGCTGCTTTGCGGGCTAACCGTTCCGTTATTGCCAGGATAATCGAGATTTAATGACTCAGGACTCCCTTGCCCGCGATGGCATTGTCGCGGGCAACGATAACCTTTTGCTGAATGCCGCAGCCCCGATTCTGAATGCCGTCGTGCGTATACGGCAGGCGGCGACGCATGACGATCCCGCCGGCCTGCGTCAGCTGCTGATTGAAGAGATCCGCCAGTTCGAGCAACGCTGCAAGCAGGCGGGTTTGCCGTTTGAGATGATCATCGGCGCACGCTACTGCCTGTGTAGCGTGCTGGACGAAGCGGCGGCGCAAACCCCATGGGGCACGCGCGGCGTCTGGTCCGGCAATGGCATGCTGGTGACCTTTCATAACGAAAGCTGGGGCGGCGAAAAAGTGTTCCAGCTGCTGTCACGCGTGTCGCAAAGCCCGCAGCAGCATTTATGGCTGCTGGAAGTGATTCACTACTGCCTGCTGCTGGGCTACGAAGGGCGCTATCGCGGCAGCGACAGCGGACGCGCACAGTGTGAAGGCATCCGTAAACGGCTGGCGCAGCTGATTGCGGAAACCCGCCCGGCGGCACCACCGCGCGCGCCGCTGGTGGAAGTGCATCCGCTGGTCAGCACCCTGACGCGACCGATGGTGCCACTGTGGGCCTGCGTCACGCTGGCTACGCTGATTGCCTGTTTGATCTACAGCGGGCTCAACTGGCGGCTGGGCAATGCGGCCGAACCGCTGCTGCGCGCCATCTATCAAACCCCGCTGCCGCAAATCATGCCGGGGCGCCGCCCCACCTCACCGCAGGCACTGCTCGATCTGCATCAGCGTCTTAACGACGTGATTGCCGCAGGCCAGCTGGAAGTGAGCGACGGTGCCTTTGGCAGTAAAGTGATCATCCCTGCGGACAAGCTGTTTGCGCCGGACGGTACGGTGGTGAACCAGGTTGGCCGCGCGCTGCTGGCGCACGTAGCCAGCGCGATGAAGACGGTAAAAGGCACGGTGCTGGTATCGGTCTATACCGATAATCGTCCGGTGGATGGCCGTTTCGCCTCCAGCTATGAATTCTCCTTCGCTCGTGCCCGTGCCGTTACGCAACTGCTGAATACGCAGCTGGCGGACGGTCACAGCGTTAAAGCCGAAGGCCGTGGCGACAGCAATCCGCTCTTACCCAATGACAGCAATGAAAACCGCGCCCGCAATCGCCGGGTGGAGATCACCCTGTTTGCGGCACCGGAAACCCTCGGCAATCATCAGGGAGGCCAGTGATGCGCGCATCACTCCAACATCTGTTAACCCATCGCCTGCTGTGGGGCCTGATTGGCGTCACGGCGCTGAGCTGCGTGCTGTGGATGCTCGGTCCGCTGTGGAGCTGGGGCGATACCCGTCCACTGGAGCCGGTATTCCCGCGCCAGCTGGCGGTCGGTCTGCTCTATTTCTGCTGGGTGCTGTTCCAGTTTATTCCCGCCATCTGGCGCGGCTGGTTTAACAGCAAACTGCTCAATCGCCTGCAGGAAATGAGCCACGAAGAAGCGTCCGATCGCCAGGCGACCGAGACGCTGCTGACCCAGCGCTTCAGTGAAGCAGCGCTGCGGCTGAAACGCACCCAGTTTGGTCGCCGGCATCAGAAAAGCTGGCTGGCGCGTTTTCAGAGTCACTATCTGTATCAGCTGCCGTGGTACGTGATGATAGGCGCGCCCGGGGCCGGTAAAACCACCGCGCTGCTGAATGCTGGCCTGGAGTTTCCGTTAACTGACAGCCTCGGCAAAGAGGCGGTACGCGGCGTCGGCGGCACGCGTCACTGCGACTGGTGGTTCACAGACAGCGCAGTCTTAATCGACACTGCGGGCCGTTACGCACTGCAGGAGAGCCAGCGCGCGCGCGACGGCGCCGAGTGGCATAACTTCATTAAATTGCTAAAGCGCTACCGCACGCGCCAGCCGATCAACGGCGTGATCATGACCATCAGCGTGGCCGACCTGCTGACCGATTCCGCCGAGGCACGTCACGCCCAGGCCAGCGCGCTGCGCAGCCGCATGGTCGAGCTGCATCAGCAAACCGGCATTCACTTCCCGGTGTATGTGATGGTCACCAAAACCGACCTGCTGAAAGGGTTTATGAGCTTTTACGGCAACCTGAGTAAGCCGCAGCGCGATGCCATCTGGGGCTTCACCTTTCCGTGGGAACCGGGCAAGCCGCACAAAGATGACTGGCACCGCAGCTTTAGCGAGCGCTTTCAGCAGCTGGAGCAGCGTCTGCAGCAGCAGCTGGCCGACGTGATGGCCGGCGAGCGCGATCTCACCCAGCGCGCCGACAGCTTCCTGTTCCCGCAGGAGTTCAGTTCGCTGCGTCCTTTACTTAACGAATATCTCGACGTGGTGTTTTCCCGCCATCAGGATGAGATTGCCTGGTCGGCGCGCGGGCTGTTCTTCACCAGCGGTACCCAGGAAGGCCTGCCGTTTGACCGCATCATGGGCGAACTCAACCGCAAGCTACAGCTGCCACACACCGGCGAGTCGAGCCTTGCCGCGTGGGACAGCGTTAACCGCAGCAATCCGATTCCGGGTACCAAAGGCCAGAGCTTCTTTATTCGCGACCTGTTAAGCGACCTGGTGTTCCGCGAAAGCGGCCTCGCCGGCAGCAACCGCCACTGGGAGTATCGTAACCGGCTGCTGCACTGGATCGGTTACGGCGCGCTCACCGGCGCGCTGGTGCTTCTCTCCGGTTTATGGCTCACCAGCTACGTGCAGAACCAGCGTTATCTCGATCAGGTCGCGGCGCGTATCGGGCCGATTACAGCGCAAAGTCAGCAGGTTATTCATCAGCCAGCCGATAATATTTTTGATCTGCTACCCTTCTTAAATAACCTGGTGAAACTGCCGCTGTCGGCGCATTTTTCTCTCGACAATCCACCGCTTACCATGCGCGCTGGACTGTATCGCGGTAACCAGGTGAGCGATGCCGCATGGGTGCTTTATCAAAATGCGCTTAAGTCTTTACTGCTGCCGCGCGTGGCCCAGCAAATTACCAACCTGCTGCGTGACGATCCCGGCACCGACAATGACTACAGCCGCAATGCGCTGCGCGCTTATCAGATGCTGTATCAGCCGCGTAACTATGACGGCGAATTTCTGCGCGGCTGGCTGATGCAAAATCTGCAGCGCACGCTGCCGGACAATGTCAGCGCGCGCGATCTGCAGCAGCTTGACTGGCACCTTAGCCAGCTGCTCGATCAGCAGATTCAGTCGTCGCCTTATGCGCGCGACAATGCGCTGATGATGCGTAAGCTTGCGGAAAATCTGAAAAATGCCGGTCAGAATGGCCGTATGCTGGCGGTTGCGCCACACACCGTATCGCAGCGATTGACCGGACACAGTGAGTAATGGTGAGGTAACCATGGCGAGTTACACCGCGCCGGGCTGGTATGGCAAATTACCGGCCACCGGTGATTTTCTGCGCCAGCGGCTCAGTGAAGCCACGGTGACGCCGTGGAGCCACTGGTTTCAACAAGGCTTAATCCACTGGCATCAGCAGGAAGAGGCCAGCACGCAACAGTTTTTACGCGCGCCGGTATGGAATTTTGTCCTGCCGCTATCGCCGCTGCGCCAGCAGGTGCAGCTGGGCTGTCTGCTGCCCTCGTGCGATCGCGTCGGCCGTGCGTGGCCGCTGCTGGCGCTGCACAGCATCCCGCTCAGCGCGTGGCATGCTTCACAGCTGGCGATCTCCGGCGACTGGTATCAGGAACTCGGCGCGCTGCTGTGGCAGGCGGTGCGCGATCGCCACAGCCCGGACGCGCTTGAGACGCAGATTCAGCAGCTGGCTCCGCTGCTGCTGCCGGATAAGCAGCGCAGCGACATCATGGATGTGATTGGTTTTGACGATTTGCCCTGCACCCTGAGCTGGCGTGAAGTGGCCGACCGTTTTGATCCCCAACAGCACATTAGCTACTGGTGGAGTAATCGCAGTGACGGCTTTGCCCACGCCACGCATAAACACAGTGGCCCGCTCACCGCGCAACTTTTTTCGTTATTGTTTAACCCGGCGGCGGGTGCCCAGCCGGGACGTAATGGCCTCTATCCACCGATGTTTGAGTAGGCCAGTGCGCTTGCCTTGTTAACGGGATGACTCATGCAATTTACCATTGTGCAGTGCAATACGGATGTGCCCGCCAAAACCGTCGCGTTTAGCCCGCCTGGCGGGACTATCGGCCGCAGCCAGGATAACGACCTGGTGCTGCCCGACGAATCGCGCGCTATCTCGCGCCTGCAGGCGCTGGTGCACCTGTCGCCAGACGGCGAGTGCCGCCTGACCAACCAGGGCAGCGTCACTTCGGTGGTGCTGAACGGCGTGGCGCTACAACGCGGCTCGCAGGTGCGGCTGCGCCATGGCGATACGCTGCAGATTGGCGAATATGGCCTGGAAGTGCGCGACCCGGCGTGTCAGAACGCACCGCAGGATGATCCGCTGGCGTTTTTTGCTGACAGCGCCGCCGATCCGCTGGGTATGCAGCAGGACGAAAACGTGCCGGAACCGGAAGTCCTGCCACAGAGCGACAGTCCGCGTCACGAACGCCGCCCGGACGCGCGCCTGGCGATCGATCCGCAAAGCGATGCGCCCGTGATGCCAGCCGTGCTGGCAGGCGCCGATCAGGACAAACTGATCGCCGCGCTGCTGGAAGGTATGGGCCTGAATAATGGTCACCAGACGCCGATCACCGAAGAGCAGATGCGCGTCACCGGCCGCATGCTCAGCCTGTTTTCGCAGGGTACGGTTGCCCTGCTCTCTTCGCGCTCCATCCTCAAGCGCGGCGTGAAAGCCGACATGACGATGATCCTTAACGAAGCCAACAACCCGTTTAAAATTCTGCCTTCCGGCAAAACCGTGCTGATGCAGATGTACCAGAGCCAGATGCCTGGCTTTATGCCACCGGAAGCAGCGGTGCGCGATGCGCTGGTGGATTTACAGGCGCATCAGCTGGGGATGATTGCCGGCATTCGCGCCATCATTGCCGCGATGCTGCAGTCGTTTAATCCGCAGCGTCTGGAAGAGGAAGCGCGCAAAGACGGCGTGCTGCCTAAGATGCCGTTCAGCGGCGGACGCAAAGCGGCGCTGTGGGACTATTTTCTCCGCCACTATCAGCGCACCGCGGGCGAGATTGAAGATGACTTCCACACCTTGTTTGGTGAAGCCTTTCTGCATGCCTACGACATGGAAGTGAATCAGTACAAAGATTCCCAGACGCGGACCGAAGACGCATGAAGATGAAGTTTGCCAGCCGCTGCCAGCAGGGTATGCGTGACGAAAACCAGGATCGCACCGGTGCCGAAGTCGATGAACAGAAAGCCTGTTTTCTGGTGTGCGACGGCGTGGCCGGTCTGCCCGGCGGCGATTATGCCGCCCAGCTGGTGCGCGATACCCTGCTGACGCAGCTGCAGCAAAGCGACACGTTCACGCCGGAGAGTACGCGCGCGGCGATAGAAAAGTGTCAGCAAACGCTGGTCAGCGCCCAGGGGAACAATCCGAATTTTTCGCGCATGAGTACCACCCTTGCTGCCCTGTTTATTGACCGCACAACGCAGCGCGCATGGTGGGCGCACGCCGGTGATAGCCGGGTTTATCACTTCCGCCACGGGGTGCTGCATCAGGTGACGCGTGACCACAGTCTGGCGCAGCAGCTGCGCGAAGCCGGCTATGAAAATACCGGCATTAACAGTAATTTACTTTATAATGCGCTGGGTATTGAGCCGGCCCGACCGGCCACCTTTAGCGAGGTGATTGAGCTGACCGATGGTGATGCATTTCTGGTCTGTACCGACGGTTTCTGGCTCAACCTCACCACCGACGAAATGGAACAGGCACTGCGCATGGTAAACGCCTGCGAAGAGTGGCTGGCATTGATGGAACAGGCCGTAAACCGCAGTGTTAAAAGCGACAATCTCAGCGCTCTGGCAATCTGGATTGGCGAACCGCAGGACGCGACGCTGCTTTATTCCCAGGCTGATGCGGCACGTTTTCTGCCGTCACGTTATTGATTGCAAGGATCATTATGAAACTGTGGTTGCCGGGCGTTGCCGCCCTGTTACTGGCCCTGAATGCGCAGGCGGAAGATTACCGGGTGGTCTACTCGCCCAGCCTGTCGCTGGAAGTCTATATCGATAACGTTGCCAGTAATGCGCCCGACGACTGGTGTAAAGAGACGCTGCCGCTGCGCATCGTGTCCGGTAAAAGCAGCGACACCAGCATTCTTACCAGCTTCCTGCCGCGCGTCGGTACGCTGCTGGCGAACCAGTGCGGCCTGCTGGATGAGATCCCCTGGCAGATGACCAGCAAAGAGGGCAGCGTGCTGGCTAACGGCAGCGCGGCAAAACTGCAGAACTGGCGGCCGATCATCCTCAACGACGCGACCGCCAGCGCCAGCGCCAATACCGCAGCGCCGCTGGATTTATCGCGTCCGGCCGACAGCACGCCGCTGCAGCACTTCGCCCTGCCCGGCGGCTGCCATTTCCGTACCTGGTGGGATGAAAACGGCGGTTCGCTGTTTATCCCTGAGAACCCGCAGCAGCATTGCTCAACCGAGGGCTGGCTGGAAGGTCCGGCGGCGATGACGCTGCTGAGTGACGGCAAAACGCGCAGCCAGACGGTAACCTTCCTGCAGGGTTATCCCATCGCCGATCTTACGCTGACCCGCACGCCGCTGGAGGTGGTAGCGGTGAACAAACAGCGCATGATTGTCACGCGGCCCGATGCCAGCGATAGCTGGCTGGTGCTGCCGTTTGATGCTCAGCAGCACGTCTGGCGCTTCAGCGGTACGCTGCTGATTAAAATGGATAAAAACACCGGCACGGATAGCGAAGCGGTGAAATCGCGGGTTGATAGCTTACGCGGCATCTGGTCGCCGCAGTTTATGCCACAGCAAAAAGTGACTGTGTTACTGATTGACACCCTGCACGCCGATCTGGCCGATCCGGCAATTGGTGCCTGGCGTAACATTAATTAATTAGCGGTTGTTGCCCACCGTCACCGGCGTGACGGGGCGCTACAGGACGTGTTCAGAGAGCTCACTATGTCGGCAAACGAAAATCATACCCCCAATGCCCTGCCTGCGGGCTACCGGTTTAACGAGTTTGAAATCAAGGAAGTGATCGGCGGCGGCGGCTTTGGCATTGTCTATCGCGCCTGGGATCATCAGCTGGAACGCACCATCGCCATCAAAGAGTACATGCCGGTGTCACTTGCAGTACGCGGTGCGGATCTGGCGCTGGAACTGCGCGGCGAGCGCTTCCAGAAACTGTTTAATGCCGGACGCAACAGCTTTATTCAGGAGGCACGGCTGCTGGCGCGCTTCAATCATCCCGGTCTGCTGCACGTCCTGCGCTTCTGGGAAGAGAACGGCACGGCTTACATGGGCACGCTCTACTACAGCGGCATGACGCTGAAAGAGTGGCAGCTCACCAGCCCGGACAGCATTGACGAAGCGTGGATTCGCCGTCTGTTACCACCGCTGTTTGGTGCCATTAACACTATTCACACCGCCGGTTACCTGCATCGTGATATTTCGCTCGATAACATTCAGATTCAGGAAAACCAGCTGCCGGTGCTGCTCGACTTTGGCTCGGCGCGCAAAGAGATTGGCAACCTGTCGGATGAAACCGAGATCATGCTCAAGCCGGGCTTCGCGCCAATTGAGCAGTACAGCGAAGAGGGAGAAGTCGAACAGGGACCGTGGACCGATATTTACGCGCTGGGCGCGGTGCTGCATACGCTGATCACCGGCCACGCGCCGCCGGTCAGCGTGGTGCGCTGCATTGAAGATAACTACCAGCCGCTGGTGGAGCGCAAGCCTGAGGGGTATTCGCTGCCGCTGCTGCACGCGATCGACTGCGCGCTGGCGATGAAGCCGGAAGACCGGCCACAAAGTATTGATGCTTTTGCCCGGCTGATCGATCTGCCGGTGAGCGATGTCGAAGCGCTGGTGACGACCTTCCCGGTGACCGCGGAGAGCCAGCCCGTGCCGGAGCCGGTAGCGGCCGTGCCGGAACCGCAGGTAATGGCGGTTAATCATGCCGCCGCCGCGATTGAACCGGTAACGCCGCGCAATGTGCGCCGTTTGTCGCCTGCCCTGCTGGCTGCCGCTGCCGTGGCGTTGCTTGCCGTGGTGGTCGTGGTGTGGAAAGCCAATCGCCCGAGCGACGCACCGCCGGTGGCGGCCAGCAGCGCCCCGGCGGCGACCCCATCAGCGGGCAGCGCGCCCGCCAGCAGCGCACCAACCATGGCGACGGTTTATCTGCAGTTGCAGGCAGGGGAAAATATCGTGCTGAACGGCGAAGCGAAGGATGTGAAACCCGCCAGCAGCGGTTTCGCCTCGCTGAATCTGGCGGCAGGCAGCTATCGTATTGAAGTGCATCACGGCAGCCAGGTGCGCAGCCAGATGCTGACGATTAACCAGCCGGGCACCTGGCTGATTAATCCGGGTAATTGAGGTTAGCCGCGCGCGGCGCTCTGCTGCAGCGCGCGCACTTCGGCCGCAAGGCGCGTTAACGCCTCTTCCTGCATGCCGCGTTTGCCCAATTCCTGTTCCAGCGAGAACAGATACTGCGCGTTGCTGCCGAGCGGACCGCTGGCCTGAGCGATCAGCGGAGCAATGGTGCTGCGGCAGGAGTCGGCTTCATACAGCGGATGACGCGGATCCATGATAAACACCAGCGCCGTAACCGTGCGGCCATCCTCCAGCGTCAGTTCACACCAGGTGGGCAGATAGCAGCCGGTGATCATTTCCCGTTTCCACAGCAGCTCAAGCTCTTCATGCAGGCGCGCTTCCGGCAGGCGAAACGCCAGACCGCTGGTAGAACCGCCCTCTTTCAGCGCCAGCATCCGTCCCGGTGCGGCAACGGTGCCGCGTCCGGCGGTCAGCCGCAGGCAAAAAGCACGATGCCAGCCCTCAAGCCGTCCGGTCGCCACCTCTTCCGCTTCAAAGACCGGGTTCCACATCAGGGAACCGTAGCCGAAGATCCACACCGGGCTTTGATCGGGACGACAGGCAAGCGTGGCGCAGAGCGACGCGGCGCGCTTCTCACAGCTCCACAGCAGCGCTTCGTCAATATCACCAAATGAAGTTTTGCAATCCGCTTTTAGTAAGAATTCCCGGGTTAACACTGCGATCTCCTCTACTGCGCTGACCTTCCTGTCGATATAGCTCCCTGAATCTGCGATTTTACAGGCGGCGCCCGCGGCGTCGACTTAAGACAAGACAGTAATGCATTTGCCATAAACGTTTCAAGATTGACCCCGATCACAAAGGGGAAATTATCTGTAAATAGCATCGGCTGCCTGGCAGGATTCTTGAACGAAGCGCGGAGAAGTGTGAAGCGGGCCGCAGTGGCCCGCGCGGGAGCTAGTGTTTAGGATGCCACTTGTCGTCCTCGCCTTTGGCGTACTCTTTTTTGACCGCCGCCCAGGCGACTTTGTGTGCCACCTGCTCGCGCGATTCATCACCGCGACGATCGTCTTCATCTTTATACTGATCCCAGGCGCTGTTAAACGCCTTTTGGTAGATGGTTTGCGCATGGCCCGGCAGCACGTGGCGCACGCTGTCCGGCAGTTCCCGGTTCGATGAATAAGGCATAGTTCCTCCTGTTTCAGGTTCCCTGTATAAGTCTGGAAGAGAACGGCAAAAACGCAAACCTGCTATTTCATACTTCTGCCAGCAAATAAGGCGGGTAGTGAGGATAAGGCCAGATGATTCAGTTCTGTTCTTCCTCCTTTCACGCAGAATAGATGAGAAACACGCACTATTAACCTGCTGATGAAAAGGGCTAATTTGCTGATTAACGCGAATTTCTCTTCGTTCAGAGAAAAATGACAAAAAGTAAAAACGCGTAAAAAATCTGCGTGAGCAGTGGTGAAAAGTTACACTGCGCTTCGTCAGATGAGTCACTATATTTATCAGGCAGCAATTGCCTGTTTTTGTTCTTTTTGCCGAAGAGGATGGCGCATGGCTGGACATGAGAAGACCCGACACAGCGAGTATTCGCTGATTTTCCCGATTCTGGCGCTGGCGGTGCTGAGCTTTTTTGGCGGCCAGACAGCGCTTCTGCCGGTGATCGGCATCAATTTGCTGGCGCTGGTAGCGATTTTAAGCAGCGCCTTCAGCGTAGTACGTCACGCCGACGTTCTGGCGCACCGGTTAGGTGAACCCTACGGCTCGCTGATCCTCAGCCTGTCAGTGGTAATTCTGGAAGTGAGCCTGATTTCGGCGCTGATGGCGACCGGCGATGCAGCGCCCGCGCTGATGCGCGATACGCTCTACTCCATCATCATGATCGTTACCGCCGGACTGGTGGGCTGTGCCCTGCTGCTTGGCGGGCGTAAATTTGCCACCCAGTACGTTAACCTGGCCGGCGTGAAGCAGTACATGATCGCCATTTTCCCGCTGGCAATTCTGGTGCTGGTGTTTCCTAATGCCCTGCCCGGCGGCAATTTCACCACCGCGCAGGCGCTGATCATTGCGGCGATCTCTGCGGCGATGTACGGCGTATTCCTGCTGATTCAGACCAAAACCCACCAGAGCCTGTTTGTTTACGAGCATGAAGATGAGAGCGATGATGGCGACCCGCACCACGGCAAACCTTCCGCGCACAGCTCGCTGTGGCACACCGCGTGGCTGATTGTGCATCTGATTGCGGTGATCAGCGTGACCAAGATGAACGCCAACTCGCTGGAAATGCTGCTGACTGAAATGAACGCGCCGGAGCAGTTTACCGGTTTCCTCGTCGCGCTGCTGATTCTGTCGCCGGAAGGTCTGGGCGCAATCAAGGCGGTGCTGATGAATCAGGTGCAGCGCGCGATGAACCTGTTTTTCGGTTCGGTGCTGGCCACCATTTCATTGACGGTGCCGACGGTGACCATTATCGCCACCCTGACCGGTCAGCAATTGATTTTCGGCCTTGAGCCGCCGCATATGGTGGTGATGAGCGCGGTGCTGATTCTGTGCCACATCTCGTTCTCCACTGGCCGCACCAACGTGCTCAACGGCGCAGCGCATCTGGCCCTGTTTGCCGGTTATCTGCTGACGATTATGCTGTGATGTTAAATGAAGTGGTCGCCATGAATGGCGACCCTACAGCGCAGGGTGCGCATTCATGCGCATCAGGAGAATCGGTCGCCATAAATGGCGACCGCACAACGCAGGGCGCGCGTTCATGCGCATCAGGTGAATCGGTCGCCATGAGCGGCGACCGTACAACGCAGGGTGCGCATTTATGCGCACCTGGATAGAGATATCTTTACGGCTTAATAACAGCCGTTAGCACATCTGGCCCTGCCAGCTATTTGCTAAAAATTAAGCCTTAAATCGAATAGTTTATTGCTAATTTTCTGTTTACCCGAAGAAGTTAAAATATTCACTGCATGTACTCTGGCTGCCAGTCGTTGTTTATGATTGCCTGTAAACAATCCATACGTCAATTGACTTACATTATTTTCAGCCCCGACACCGTATCAAAATGCTGCTTGTACATTAAAACCTTACCGCTTAGCGATGGACGCTATCAGCTTTAATGTCAACCATGAGAGAAAAGCAGATAATAAAATAGTTGCGATGATCAACGCATCAATGGTCGATAAAAAAATATGAAAAGGGTTCACTAATTTACCTAACAGCATATACGATGATTCGGAAAGGAATCTGAACATGATCTCAGGAATAACAATTGCGTAGCCTAATGTTAAGACAATGAGTAATAGTATCCGTTTCATTTCATGTATGCTCCTTGCAACAAGATGTGATGAGTATATAATCGTTTCTTAAGGATTTCTACAGTAAGGGATGATTAACCATGTCGTATCTGAAATTGAAGCTTCAGGCCGATCGTACCATTGCACTAAATTTTGAAAAAGCACTGGCGCAACTGCGTGAAGAAACGCGAACCGCCAGTACCACGGTTGCCTCGGGAATCGAAAGAGCTAGCTGGTATGGTTCCTGCGTTTTTGATGATTACAAAGATGTATGTAAGCGACTGAGAAGTGAAGATGTTCGTATGTTTTCAGCTCTGCCACAGGTTTTTTCACGACATGATGTCATCCTTGATATGGTTGAAATCTACTTCAGAAAAAAACTTGCGCGTCTCAGTGAACATAATGTTCAAAATCTGGTGCGCCAACTTGCTGAAAAGGCAGCTAATTATACAAGCGGTAAAGCTTCAAAACTCACCATTTCATTTCTTATCGCGCGCATAGTTACCGAATCTAAAGTTTTTAAGAGTTCGCTGGTTGATGTAATTGACCGGACTTCGCTTTATAGTGTCACAGTTTTAAAATTTTATGGGAAAATACAAATCGCTGCAACAGCAGCTCAGCATTTGAAATTTGCGGATCCGGAATATTATTTCGATCTGTATCAACAGAAATTAGAAATGCTTTATTATCTCATAGAGCCTGAAATGTCTAAAATTATTTACTTAAACAAATCCGGCTCAACAAATGATGAGCAAATACTGGCATTAGTAGAACGGTTACTGACAAAATGAAACGAATCTTTTCCTGGTTCTATGCATGGTTAAGTCAGTCTTTTTTTTCACTAATACCGGTGATTGCGGCGGTAGCAGGTGGAATACTTTTGACAGCGCTTTTCCCTCATTATGGGCTGTTATTGACTCTACTCTGGGTCATTGCCATGGGTGCTATCTACGTGAAATATTTTAGATGGTTTTGACGGTCAATTTCAGTTGATACTTTATGTAATCCCTTCGTTGTTAGCGCCTGCGACAGAATTTACCATTCTATTACAAAGGCACCCGCGGGTGCCTTTGCTGTTGCTATGACAAATCAGTTACTGGTATCCAGCTCCGGAAAACTTTTAACCAGATCGTCAATCGCTTTCATCTGCGCCAGGAACGGTTCCAGCTTATCGAGCGGCAGCGCGGACGGGCCGTCGCATTTGGCGCTATTCGGTTCCGGGTGCGCTTCGATGAACAGACCGGCGATGCCTACCGCCATGCCCGCACGCGCCAGTTCGGCAACCTGCGCACGACGACCGCCAGAGGCCGCGCCAAATGGATCGCGTGTCTGCAGCGCATGGGTGACGTCAAAAATCACCGGGCTGTTGTTAGTGACTTTCTTCATCACGTTGAAACCGAGCATATCAACCACCAGGTTGTCATACCCGAAGTTACTGCCGCGGTCGCACAGAATCACCTTGTCGTTGCCGCCTTCGGCAAACTTATCGACGATATTGCCCATCTGGCCCGGGCTGACGAACTGCGGCTTCTTCACGTTGATTACGGCACCGGTTTTCGCCATCGCTTCCACCAGATCGGTCTGACGCGCCAGGAAGGCCGGCAGCTGAATCACATCCACCACGTCGGCGACCGGCTGCGCCTGCCAGCTTTCGTGCACGTCAGTGATTATTTTCACGCCGAACGCCTGCTTCAGCGCCTGGAAAATTTTCATGCCTTCATCGAGGCCAGGGCCACGGTAAGACTTGATGGAAGAGCGGTTGGCTTTGTCAAAAGAGGCTTTGAACACATACGGAATGCCGAGCTTGTCGGTTACCTTCACGTAATGTTCGCAGATGCGCATGGCGAGATCCTGGGATTCCAGCACGTTCATGCCGCCGAAGAGAACAAATGGCAGATCGTTTGCGACCTTGATATCGCCGATACTCACTACTTTCTGTGTCATGCCCTTTCCTTAAATGTCGGGGGACGCTTAGTGCAGCGTCACCTGTTTCTGTTCAATTGCGTGGATCTGCACTTTAATCATCTCGCTGACCGGGTCTTCAGGACACTGTTCAACGAAATAGGTCAAATCGGTCAGTGCGATATGCTCGCACTCCAGCTGGGCGTAAATCAAACCGCGGTCGCGAATCTCATAGGGATCGTCCGGGTCGATTTGCAGCAGCACCTGGCTGACGTTGAGCGCCAGCTCCATCTGCTTCTCATCCATCAGCGCCGCTTTCAGCGTGTCGAGCATTTTGCGCATCACGCTGACGGTTTTCGCTTCGTCGAGGTCGTCAGAATAGAGCTTTGCCGTCGGGCTGATGTTGCCCTTCAGCCACACTTCCAGCGTATGGGTGTCGAGCGTCTCACCGTTAAACGGATTGATCAGCCACATTTCACCGTCGAGCCAGTCGGCACGCAGAATCAGCTGCGTCGGGAAAATCACCGGCATCAGCGGCAGCTCAAGCTCATCCGCAATGTGCAGCAGAATCACGCCGAGCGATACCGCCGTCCCCTGCCGGCTCTTCAGCACTTTATCGATCCACAGCGCGTCTGACAGATTGTAGACGCCGCTGGCACCGCCAAAGCCCCACTGCTGGTAAAACAGATCGAGCAGCTTCTCCAGCTGCAGATCCGCATCCTGTTCGCTACTGACATAGCGCCGCGCCTCTTCAACCAGGTCAGCCAGCTGCTGCTGGACGGAAGGCGCGGAAAAATCATTGCGTATGGCGCAGGTCGCGCCAATCACCGCTTCACTTAACGGTGTTTCACTGTAATCAAGTTGCACTGGCGAGGTCATACTATCCCCAATAACGGCATTTTGGTCATCGCCAGTTTAATCACCAGTAATAATGCGACCACGGCGACTAAACAGGCGACCCAGCGGGTCGCCATGCTGCGCGGGCGACGACTCAATGCCACGGAACCTAAGGCGATGTAGATGATAACCGCTAACAGCTTCTCCGTCAGCCAGCTTCCTTGTGGGGTAAACGGATAAAAGTGGGTAATCAGCACCAGCAGTGCACCGCTGAGCAGCAGGAATGTATCGTTGATGTGCGGCGCAATGCGCACCCAGCGGCGCTGCAGCAGGGCAGATCCGGTGGTCAGCCAGTAAAAACGCAGCAGAAACAGTGTGATGGTGATCGCGACTGTCAGCAGATGGAAATTTTTAATCAGCGGATACCAGCTGGCCATAGTGCTTCCTTAAGTAAGTTGTCCAAGCGTGACGCGCGGATTGCCGCCGTAATCCTCAACGGTGGTGACCGCCTGAAAGCCATTACGGGTTAGCAGCGCGCGTACAGCCTCGCCCTGCTGCCAGCCGTGTTCCAGCAGCAGCCAACCCTGCGGCTGCAACCAGTGCGGCGCGCGTTCAATGATTAATCGTAAATCCGCCAGCCCGGCCTCCTCCGCTACCAGCGCGCTGAGCGGCTCAAAACGCACGTCGCCCTGCTGCAGATGTTCATCGGCGGCATCAATGTAAGGCGGATTGCTGACAATCAGATCGAAACGTTGGGCGGGCAGATCGTCGAACCAGTGGCTGAGCACAAATCCGGCGTTGGTGAGGTGCAGGCGCTGGGCGTTATCCTGCGCCAGCGCAACCGCGGCGGCGATGCGGTCGCAGCCGGTAATCTGACAATCGGGCCGCTCGCTGGCCAGCGCCAGCGCAATGGCGCCGGTGCCGGTACCGAGATCGAGCACCGCGGAGGGCGTCGCGGGCAGCCGCAGCAGCGCCTGCTCCACCAGCACTTCGGTATCCGGACGCGGAATCAGCGTGGCATCACTGACGCGCAGCGGCAGCGACCAGAACTCGCGTTCGCCCACCAGATGCGCAATCGGCTCACCGCGCACGCGGCGTGCCAGTAACGTCTCCAGCTGTGCCAGTTGCGCATCATCGAGCGGGCTGTCATCAAACGCTATCAACCAGCTGCGCGACTTGCCGGTGACAAAACCCAGCAGAATCTCCGCGTCGCGCTTCGGGCTATCGCCTCCGCACAACGCAGCCTGCGCCTGCTGCAGCCAGCGCCGGACGTTCATCACTCCTGCCCGGCCAGTGCGGCCAGCTGGTCAGCCTGATACTCCTGCACAATCGGCTCGATCAGCGTATCCAGCTTGCCTTCCATGGTTTCGTCGAGGCGGTAGAGCGTCAGGTTAATGCGGTGATCGGTGACGCGCCCCTGCGGGAAGTTATAGGTACGGATTCGGTCGGAACGGTCGCCGCTGCCCAGCAGGTTACGCCGCGTTGAGGCTTCCGCCGCCTGGCGCTTCGCCATTTCCGCTGCGTGAATGCGTGCACCCAGCACCGCCAGCGCTTTGGCTTTGTTTTTGTGCTGCGAGCGCTCATCCTGGCACTCCACCACGATGCCGGTTGGCAGGTGGGTGATACGGATCGCCGAATCGGTGGTGTTAACGTGCTGACCACCCGCGCCAGAAGAGCGGAAGGTGTCGATTTTCAGATCGCCCGGATTGATGTCCGGCAGTTCGGCTTCCGGCAGCTCCGGCATCACCGCCACGGTACAGGCGGAAGTGTGAATGCGCCCCTGCGATTCGGTTTCCGGCACGCGCTGCACGCGATGACCGCCGGATTCAAACTTCATGCGACCGTAAGCCCCGTCACCGGTGATACGCGCAATCACTTCTTTGTAGCCGCCATGCTCGCCATCGTTGGCGCTCATGATCTCCACCTGCCAGCGGCGCGCTTCGGCATAACGGCTGTACATACGGAACAGATCGCCGGCGAAAATCGCCGCTTCGTCGCCACCGGTACCGGCACGCACTTCGATAAAGCACGGACGTTCATCGTCGGGATCCTTCGGCAGCAGCAGCACCTGAAGCTGCTGTTCCAGCACCTCGCGCTTGTCGCGCGACAGCTTTAACTCTTCCTGCGCCATGTCGCGCATTTCCGCATCGTCGAGCAGCATTTCAGCCGTTTCGACATCTTCCTGCACCTGCTGCCATTCGCGGAAACAACGGGTGACGTCGCTCAGCTGGGCATATTCACGTGATAACGCGCGGAAACGGTCCTGATCGCCAATTACGCCGGCATCGCCCAGTAACGCTTCAACTTCTTCATGGCGTTCCTGCAGCGCTTCCAGCTTGGCAACAATCGAGCTCTTCATCTAATAGAGGGTATCCCAGTGATAGGTCGTGACAGACCAGATTACTCTAAACCGAGGCTGTCACGTAAGATCTGCAGGCGTTCGCTGTCGCCGTCGCGCGCGGCCTGCTGCAGTGATTTGGTTGGTGCATGAATTAAACGGTTGGTGAGCTTGTGTGCCAGCTCCTGTAAGACTTTTTCGGCATCAGCACCCTGACGCAACGCCGCCAGCGCGCGATCCTGCAGCTCGGCGCGCACGTCGTCAGCCTGCGCGCGGTATTCGCGGATGGTCTCACCGGCGCTTTGCGCGCGCAGCCAGGCCATGAATTCGCCGCTCTCCTGCACCACAATGCTTTCCGCCTGCACCGCCGCCGCTTTGCGCTGCGCCATGTTCTGCTCGATGATCGCCTGCAGATCATCCACGCTGTACAGATAGGCGTTAGCCAGCTTGCCCACTTCCGGCTCGACATCGCGCGGCACGGCGATATCCACCAGCAGCATAGGCTGATTGCGGCGCGCCTTCAGCGCCCGTTCCACCATGCCTTTGCCAATAATCGGCAGCGGACTGGCGGTGGAGGAGATAATGATATCGGCATCGGCCAGGCGGGTTTCGATATCGGCAAGGCCAATCACTTCGGCGCCGACTTCGTCCGCCAGCAGCTGCGCGCGTTCGCGCGTGCGGTTGGCGATCATCAGTTTGCGCACGCTGTGTTCGCGCAGGTGACGCGCCACCAGTTCGATGGTTTCACCGGCACCGACCAGCAGCACGTTAACGCTGCTGAGTGATTCGAAAATCTGACGGGCTAAGGAGCAGGCAGCAAAGGCGACCGACACCGCGCTGGCGCCGATTTCGGTTTCGGTGCGCACGCGCTTGGCTACCGAGAAGGTTTTCTGGAACATGCGTTCCAGCTCGCTGCTCAGCGCATGGTCGCGCGAGGAGTCAGCATGGGCTTTTTTGACCTGACCGAGAATCTGTGGCTCGCCCAGCACCAGCGAGTCGAGTCCGCTGGCCACGCGCATCAGGTGGCTGACCGCCGCGTTGTCCTGATGCCAGTACAGGCTGTTGCGCACGTCCTCTTCACGTAAGTCGTGATACTCGCACAACCAGCGCACCAGCTGCTCCTGCAGATCGGTCTGCTGCTCTACGCTGAGGTAGAGTTCCGTCCGGTTACAGGTAGAAAGCACCACCCCGCTCTGCACCATCGGCTGAGACAGCAAGCTGTTCAGCGCCTGGTCCAGCGTGTCTGGCGTGAACGAAACACGTTCGCGCAGCGCAACAGGTGCGGTTTTGTGGTTGATTCCGAGAGCAAGCAGCGTCATGGTGATTCGGGTTGGGAAGTCCCAATAATTGTCAGGTTTTGTGCTGCGCATTCTACAAGATGCAACAGATCAAGAAAAGCCATACAAAGCCTATGACTGTAATAAGATTAAACTGATCGTGCGCAATTATCCTGACATCGCCATTGACGGCACAGAGACGGATGGTTAGCGTTACCGGTTACGACGTAAAAACGTGTCTGAGGAGACGACCACGTGATGCATTTGCCCCCGCGCCAGCTGTTGCGCCTTTTGCCCCTTGCCAGCGTGTTGCTGGCTGCCTGTAGCATCAACAAACCCCAGCAAGGTCCCGGTCCCAGCACGACATCGCCGCAGTGGCAGCAACATCAGCAGGCGGTAGCGAAAATTACCCAGTACCAGACGCGCGGCGCGTTTGCCTATCTGTCGGATAAGCAGAAGGTTTATGCCCGCTTCAACTGGCAGCAAACTGCTGCAGACCGTTACCGTCTGCTGCTGACTAACCCGCTCGGCAGCACGGAACTGCAGCTCGACGCGCAGGGTTCGGTGGTACAGATTGTCGATAACAAAGGCAAACGCTACGTCAGCAACGACGCGGAGAAGATGATTTCCCAGCTCACCGGCATGGATATTCCGCTGGCGAACCTGCGTCAGTGGATGATGGGTCTGCCAGGCGACGCCAGCGACTATCAGCTGAACAACAACTATCAGCTGCAAAGCCTGACCTACAGCCGCAACGGCCAGCAGTGGAAGGTGAATATCAGCGATTACGACAGCAAGGTGAACCCGCCGCTGCCGGCCAACCTCGAACTGACCGAAGGCGGTCAGCGCATCAAACTGCGCATGGATAGCTGGACCACACAATGATCACCACCTGGCCCGCGCCGGCAAAGCTCAACCTGTTTCTCTACATTACCGGCCGTCGTGCAGACGGCTACCACAATTTGCAGACGCTGTTTCAGTTTCTCGATGTTGGCGACACCCTGGAGATTACCCCGGATCACAGCGGCAGTATCACCCTGCTGACGCCGCTCGACGGCGTGGCCGATGAAGACAACCTGATCGTGCGCGCGGCGCTGGCGCTGCGTGCCGCAGCGGCGGACAAAGGCACGCTGCCGCCGCAGGCCGGTGCCCGGATCGCGCTGCAGAAGCGCCTGCCGATGGGCGGTGGTCTGGGCGGTGGTTCGTCAGATGCGGCGACGGTGCTGGTGGCGCTGAACCATCTGTGGCGCACCCAGCTCAGCGTGGATGAGCTGGCTACGCTTGGCGTGCGTCTCGGTGCCGATGTGCCGGTATTTGTGCACGGCCATGCGGCGTTTGCCGAAGGGGTCGGCGAGCAATTGCAGCCCGCGTTTCCGGCGGAAAAATGGTATCTGGTGGCCCATCCTGGCGTCAGCATCGCCACCCCGGATCTGTTTCGCGATCCTGAACTGACGCGCGATTCACCAATACGCACATTAGATGAACTGTTGCAGCGTCCTTTTCACAATGATTGTGAAGCGGTAGCAAGAAAACGTTTTCGTGAGGTTGATGCGCTGCTTTCCTGGCTGCTAGAATACGCGCCGTCGCGCCTGACAGGGACCGGCGCTTGTGTGTTTGCTGAATTTGACACCGAGTCCGCTGCTCGTCAGGTGCTGGAGCTTGCCCCGAAATGGATGTGCGGATTTGTGGCGCGTGGGCTTAATCTCTCGCCGTTACAGCGTACCCTTTCCGGGCTCTAAGCGTAAACGTGACAGTGTCACCCTGTTCCAGACACTGCACGTGACGCATTAACACACCCGTATGAACAGGCTCAAATGTATTCGCCGGTTATTTTTGAGCGGTTCATTCTCTGGACGCCAAGCCTGAGGTTCTTCTCGTGCCTGATATGAAGCTATTTGCTGGTAACGCCACCCCGGAACTAGCACAACGTATTGCCAACCGCCTTTACACCAGCCTCGGAGACGCCGCTGTCGGCCGTTTCAGCGATGGCGAAGTAAGTGTACAGATTAATGAAAATGTACGCGGTGGTGATATTTTCATCATCCAGTCCACCTGTGCCCCCACCAATGATAACTTGATGGAGCTGGTTGTGATGGTCGACGCACTGCGTCGGGCTTCTGCTGGTCGTATTACTGCTGTAATCCCTTACTTTGGCTATGCCCGTCAGGACCGCCGTGTGCGTTCTGCCCGCGTGCCAATTACCGCCAAAGTTGTGGCTGATTTCCTCTCCAGCGTCGGCGTGGACCGTGTACTGACGGTTGACCTGCACGCTGAACAGATCCAGGGCTTCTTTGATGTCCCGGTGGATAACGTGTTCGGTAGCCCGATTCTGCTGGAAGATATGCTGCAGATTGGTCTGGAAAACCCGATTGTGGTTTCGCCGGACATCGGTGGCGTAGTGCGCGCTCGCGCTATCGCCAAACTGCTCAACGACACCGACATGGCCATCATCGACAAACGTCGCCCGCGTGCGAACGTGTCGCAGGTGATGCACATCATCGGTGACGTTGCCGGTCGTGACTGCGTACTGGTCGACGATATGATCGACACCGGCGGTACGCTGTGCAAAGCGGCTGAAGCACTGAAAGAGCGCGGCGCGAAACGCGTGTTCGCTTACGCCACTCACCCAATCTTCTCTGGCAACGCGGTGGAAAATCTGCGCAAGTCAGTGATTGATCAGGTGATTGTTTGCGACACCATTCCGCTGTCGGAAGAGATGAAGTCACTGCCTAACGTGCGTACGCTGACGCTGTCTGGCATGCTGGCCGAAGCCATTCGTCGTATCAGCAACGAAGAATCGATTTCGGCGATGTTCGAACATTAATTGTTCGCGAAAAACCGGGCGCCCTGCCCGGTTTTTTATTGCCTGTGCGCAGAGTAACATCCCGATAAAGCCGCTTCCGCCGCCACTATTTGCGCGATAAATGGCCTCAAAATCCGCCAATCTCCCCGCCTTCCACTCTTTTTATCAGACAAGCGCATCCGGGCTTTAGCGGTCCAGTGATTAGTGATATTTTTCACCACACTTTTGCTGAGAACTCCGACCACCATGCCACTCGACATTTATACGTTGTTTATTTGCGAGCTCTACGTGCTGGGGTTTCTGAGCATTATTTTGATTTTTGCCTGGGTCGGGGCGCAGTACGATCGGGTGCTGGGTTTTACCACCCTGACGCTAATACTGACGCTTGCCGCCGTGCTGCTCAGTAGCCTGCGCAGCGCCGGTTTGCACTTTTTGCCGGTGGCAGTCGGGAATGTCATCATGCTGCTGGCCTACGGCACCCTGCTCAACGCCTTTCGTACTTTTTGCCGCCTTCCACTCGGTTTTTGCTGGATCACTGGCGCGCTACTGTGGGCGCTGCTTTGTGCCTTTCCGCAGTTCTATCACGGCCAGCCGAAACGCGTGCTGGTCATGTGCCTGCTGTGCATCATCTTTACCGCCGCGCTGATTCGTCTGCTGTGGCAGGCGCGCGCCACGCTGACCGTCACTTTCTGGCCCGCGCAGATACTGCTGTGGATCCACTTACTGTTCCATCTGGCACGCATTTTCCTTGACGATGCGGTAGCCACCCCCGTGCCGGGTGCCATTGGCGGTTCCGGCTTTTCGGTGTATGTGATTCTGGAGTCGATCCTCTTCGTCATCGGCCTGACCTTCACTATCCTGGCGATGGTTAATGAGCGGACGCAGATCGCCCATAAGCTGGCGTCGCTGCACGATCCGCTTACCGGCGTCTGGAACCGGCGCGCGCTATTTGAAGCCGCAGAAAAACTGCTGCTGCGCCACGCACGTTTGCCGCAGCCCTATATTTACAGTGCAGTGCTGTTCGACCTCGATCATTTTAAAAGCATTAACGATCGCTATGGCCATCAGCAGGGGGATCGGGTGCTGGTCGATTTTTGTCAGGTGGTAAAAGCGTTAATGCCGGTTGAAGGTCAGTTTGCCCGGCTGGGCGGTGAGGAATTTGCCGCGTTGCTTCCTGGCGACAGTGAGCAGGCGCAGCGCATATGTGAGCGTATCCGGCTGGCGACACAGCTGTCGCTACCCAACGACATCGGTTATACGGTGAGCATTGGCTTTGCCACTGCCAGCCAGCGGCATCAGGCGTTTCCCGCCCTGCTGGCGCTGGCTGATGAAGCCTTGTATCGCGCTAAAGCCGCCGGACGTAACCGCGTCGAAGGTTATCAGACGCCGCAGGCGGCAATGGCGGAAGCCGGTTAGTGCGTTGAGTGGTGATCGCGACGGCAGCGTTTGTCACCGTAGTGACGCAGCCAGTAGTAGCGGTCTTCTACCCTCTCCCGCCCGCTGACGCGTGCGCCGACCAGCCACAGGAGCGCACCCACGAAAATACTGAACATCGCTCCATGCGCGAGGAACTGTGGCAGGTTGACCGACGGCAGCTGGTTAATGATGGAATAACCCACCCCGAGCACCATGGTTAACAAGCCGAGACACATCAAACCATTACCGACGGTGCGGCAGTGTTGACGTTTCATGATTCACCTCCATCCTTTTCAGCAACGCAGAAAACAGCACGTTTGGTTAACTGGTCATAAGTTTAGGCAATGGCTGGCGGTTAAGATGCGTACAGGATCACACATCCTTCACAATGTCTGACAAAACTTTACCGCCAGCACCTTGATTTCGATAGAAATTGATTAGTCACCTCAGGTCATTAATCTGCCATTACGCCCTTTGTCATCCCCGCCGGCAGGCAGTAAACTATCGCCCTTTCGCAGCGAGACAGGATAAACATCGTGAGCAGCATTAAACTGATTGTGGGGCTGGCCAATCCCGGCGCTGAATACGCGGCAACGCGCCATAACGCTGGCGCCTGGTATGTGGATTTACTTTGCTCGCGCCATAATCAGTCTCTCAAAGAGGAGCCGAAGTTTTTCGGCTACACCGCGCGCCTGTCGCTGGCCGGCGAGGATGTGCGCCTGCTGGTGCCCACCACCTTTATGAACCTGAGCGGCAAAGCGGTGGCGGCGATGGCGACGTTCTATCGCATTACGCCGGAAGAGATTCTGGTGGCACACGATGAAATGGACCTGCCGCCAGGCGTGGCGAAATTCAAACAGGGCGGCGGCCATGGCGGTCATAATGGCCTGAAAGACATCATCAGCAAGCTCGGTAATAACAACAATTTTCATCGCCTGCGCGTCGGTATCGGCCATCCGGGCGATCGTAACAAGGTCACCGGATTTGTGCTCGGCAAGGCACCGGCCAGCGAGCAGAAGCTGATTGACGAGGCGGTCGATGAAGCGGTGCGCTGCACCGAGCTGTGGCTGAAAGAGGACAAGATCAAGGCGATGAACCGCCTGCACGCCTTCAAAGCCAGCTAAGCCAATTCCCGCGCCGCCGCAGGTAATTCTGTGTATAATGCGCGAAAATTTTTGAATCAGTCGGCGCTGTCTGCCAGCGCTGCACACTCAGTGAGAAAGGTAAGATCATGGGATTTAAATGCGGTATTGTGGGCCTGCCGAACGTCGGTAAATCCACCCTGTTCAACGCGCTGACCAAAGCGGGTATCGAAGCAGCCAACTTTCCGTTCTGCACCATCGAGCCCAACACCGGCGTGGTGCCGATGCCTGACCTGCGCCTCGATCAGCTGAGCGAGATTGTTAAGCCACAGCGCGTGGTGCCAACCACCATGGAGTTCGTGGACATCGCCGGTCTGGTAAAAGGCGCGTCCAAAGGTGAAGGCCTGGGCAACCAGTTCCTGACCAACATCCGCGAAACTGAAGCCATCGGCCACGTAGTGCGCTGCTTTGAAAACGACAACATCATCCACGTCTCCGGTAAAGTAAACCCGGCGGAAGATATTGATGTCATCAACACCGAGCTGGCGCTGTCGGATCTCGACACCTGCGAACGTGCCATTCAGCGCTGCCAGAAGAAAGCCAAAGGCGGCGACAAAGATGCTAAGGCGGAACTGGCCGCGCTGGAGAAGTGCCTGCCGCATCTGGAAAACGCCGGTATGCTGCGCTCGCTGGCGCTGGACGCCGATGAGAAAGCGGCGATCCGTTACCTCAGCTTCCTGACGCTGAAGCCGACCATGTACATCGCCAACGTCAATGAAGACGGTTTCGAGAACAACCCGTACCTCGACCAGGTGCGCGCGATTGCTGAAGCTGAAGGCTCAGTGGTGGTGCCGGTATGTGCGGCAGTGGAATCGGACATCGCCGAGCTGGAAGATGAAGAGCGCGACGAATTCATGGCTGAACTGGGCCTGGAAGAGCCGGGCCTCAACCGCGTGATCCGCGCTGGTTACGCCCTGCTCAACCTGCAGACTTACTTCACCGCAGGCGTGAAAGAAGTGCGTGCCTGGACCATCCCGGTTGGTGCCACCGCACCGCAGGCAGCCGGTAAAATCCACACCGACTTCGAGAAAGGCTTTATCCGCGCTCAGACCATCGCATTCGAAGATTTCATCACATACAAAGGTGAACAGGGCGCGAAAGAAGCCGGCAAAATGCGTTCAGAAGGTAAAGAGTACATCGTGAAAGATGGCGATGTGATGAACTTCCTGTTTAACGTTTAAATAAAATGTGCCGTCTCATGAGGTTTCACCGAGCCTCATAGAGAGCGCAAAAACTATAAAATCCATGCAATTGCGTGGATTTTTTATTACATGATTTTTACGGAGAGGGATAAATCGTCAGCGCCAGTCACATCGCACTCTTTACGGCGGCTGGTCAAAATCTCGGCTGCGGCGCTACTTATAGCTCCCCTTACCGAACCACAGTACCTGTTTGATCGAAACGGGCAACCGGGCTGATGCTATTGAGGTACAGCCTGGCTGCAACCAACGGTAATCCCTGGATATACAGCAATTTAACTTATCCTGATGAACGAAAGGTTTCGAGGCAGGAGTGGCTGATAAACCTGATGGACCTAAATATACTTACGCTTCATTTGTCATTATTACAGAGCGCACTCATGAGCCGATACCATGTTGCTGGCAGTGAAGGTAAGTTTGAAAAAGACTCTGGCGAGCAGGTCATGGCCAATAAGCTGGGACTCACCGATTCCACTGAGATGAACGAGGCAGAACTTGTTCTGTTAGAACAACTCTACCAGTGAGTTTTTGAAGAAAACTTTCCCGAAGGAAAACTTAACGTCGCGCTACTAAAAAGCTGGCATCGTCGCTGGCTGGGTAACATCTACGCGTGGGCTGGACAAGAAAGAACGGTCAATATTAGCAAGGGTGGTTTTATGTTTGCGCCCTCTGCACAATTGCCAAAACTGCTGAACGAATACAACAAGTATCTTGCGCATTACACGCCCTGTAACGACATGGACGAAGAAGAACTCATCATCGCTATCGCCGTTACCCATGTCGAGCTGATACTTATACATCCCTTTAGAGAAGGAAACGGACGTTTGTCGCGGCTGTTAGCTGATGTCATGGCGGTTCAGGGAGGATACAAACCGCTGGATTATCAAAGCTGGGAGCAAAATAAAACCCAGTATATTTCGGCTATTCATGCTGGGATGTCAATGGACTACGCACCAATGAAATACTGGGTCAGTCGGGCATTGAGAAGGCACTAAGCCAGGCGAAGATGCGCGAATTTTTTACGCGCGGCTTCAAGTGAGGCCTCGACGCTAGCTGAGGACTGGCCGGTTTCAACAGCCGTTGAGGTTGCTACTGAACGAATGATATCGGAGCGAGAAGGTTTAGCATAACCTGAGTGCGCTTTTTTTCTGTTGTTGGTCATTAAGCCCTCTCTACATCAGTGCAGTTGCGTAAGACACCATAGCCTCAAGAGTATATCAAAGCTTTGAACCAACATCACGTTCCCTCCTGGCTCGGCAATCTGATGTGCCATCAGGCTTCAAACAATCTCATGAGCCCGGTAAATAAACCCCACGCAAGGCGATGAATCGCGCCGCTACGGCTATTATGCGAATTGCGGTTTCATTGACTAAATGGCAGCAACGCGGCCGCGCGAATGTTTTCTGAAGCAGCTACGCCTGGCTAATTATCCGATCCGTTAGTGGCATACAGCGGCCATGACTCAAACAGGTAGCCGTCGAAATCAATGTCGTCCACATCGGAGAACTCCAGCAGCAGCTGCTTGACGTTTTCCAGGTGCTGCCACATCGCCTGTTTCGCCGCGCGCGCGTCTTTCTTGATTAAGGCGGCGAGGATCTTTTTATGATCGTCGAGCCACTTTTTGCGGTAGTTGGTGTTGATCAGATGCCGGTGCAGCTGGCTCCACATCACATTATCTTCACGCCACTGCCAGGATTGTTTGAACAGCTCCACCAGCATGCTGTTATGCGTGGCTTCGGCAATCGCCAGATGGAAATTACGATCGCCGTTTTCACTGTCGTTTACCGCGCCTGACGCCAGCTCACTCTCTTCCAGCGCCAGCGCCTGGCGCATTTTGATGATGTCTTCACGCGTCGCCTGTAACGCAGCGAATTCGGCGATATTGCTCTCCAGCAGCTGACGGGCCTGCAGCATCTCAAACGGACCGGCCGCATTGCAGGCGGTTTGCGCAGCGGCACGCGGTGCCGGCGTGTCGTTGATCACATAAATGCCTGCGCCACGCCGCACTTCAATCAACCCTTCCAGCTCCAGCATAATCAGCGCCTCACGCACCAGCGTGCGCGTGACGTTCAGCAGCATCGCCAGTTCACGCTCTGGCGGCAATCGCTCGCCAATCGCGTACTGTTTCTGCGTAATCATGTTGCGAAGCATCTCGCCCACTTCCTGATAGGGTCGCTGTGCTGAAGCTTGTGGTTTCATAACGCTCTTTTCTGCTGGTTCAGACATTAGGCCGCCAAATTTTCTACCCTGCACTATAACACAGGGCGTGATTTTCACCGTGGGTTAAGGCTGAAGTAGCGTCGGGCGTTATGGAAGCAGATATCCTGCAACATCGCGCCCAGCGCGGCTTCATCGTGCGGCACAATGCCGTCACGCACCCACTCGCCAAACAGATTACACAGAATGCGGCGGAAGTATTCGTGCCGCGTATAAGAGAGAAAACTGCGCGAATCGGTCAACATGCCAACGAACTGGCTGAGCAGCCCCATCTGCGCCAGCTGCTCCAGTTGCCGCAGCATCCCGTCACGCTGATCGTTGAACCACCAGCCAGAGCCGAACTGCATCTTGCCCGCCATGCCTGCGCCCTGAAAGTTACCCGCCATGGTAGCCAGCACTTCGTTGTCACGCGGATTGAGGCAGTAAAGAATGGTTTTTGGCAGCTGGTCATTGGTGTCCATCGCGTCCAGCAGGCGCGCCAGCGGCCAGGCAACAGGATGATCGCCGATGGAGTCGAAACCGCTGTCCGGGCCGAGCTGACGGAACATGCGCGTGCTGTTATTGCGGATCGCACCGATATGTAATTGCATCGCCCAGCCACGGCGGGCATACTCCGCGCCCAGCCACACCAGCACAGCGGTGCTGAACTGCGCAATCTCCAGCTCGCTCAGCGCCGTACCGCTGCGGCGTCTGGCAAGAATGCCATCCAGCACGCTGTCGGCTGGCACCGCAGCATAGCGCAGCGTTTCAATGCCGTGGTCGGCGGCGCGGCAGCCATGGGCGGAAAAGTGGTCCAGACGGCGCAGAAGCGCCACACGCAGCGCATCAAAGCTGTCGATACTGACATCCGCGGCGGCTTCCAGCCGGGTCAGGTAATCAGTGAATCCTTCCAGTTCAATCTTGAAAACCCGGTCCGGACGCCAGCTCGGTGCCACCTCAATATCAAAGCTGCTGTCTTCAGCTATCTCACGATGATACTGCAGGGAATCAACCGGATCGTCGGTGGTGCCCACCATGCGGACATTCATCTGGCGCATAATACCGCGTGCGGAAAATTCAGGCGTGGCCAGCTTCTCCGCACACTCATGCCAGATGCGTGGTGCGGTTTCTGGTCCAAACAGCGTGTCTGTGATACCGAACGGCCGGCGCAGCTCCAGATGCGTCCAGTGATAGAGCGGATTGCCGAGCGTTTTTGGCACGGTCTGCGCCCAGGCGAGATATTTATCATAATCGCTGGTGGTGTTACCGGTGATCAATGATTCCTCTACGCCCGCCGCGCGCAGTGCGCGCCATTTGTAGTGATCGCCCTCCAGCCAGATTTGTCCGAGGTTGGCAAACTGCCGGTCTTCTGCAATCTCCTGCGGATTGAGGTGGCAGTGGTAATCATAGATCGGCATCTGCGCCGCCACGTCGTGATACAGGCGGCGCGCCACCTCGCTGTGCAACAGAAAATCGTCATCCATAAAACGCTTCATTTGGCCTCCGGATTGAGGGATGCAACCGCGGCTCTGGCACCCTGCTGGCACAGGCGGTCATAGGTGTGTTGCAGGGCGGCAACAAAGGCCGGATTGGCGGGTAAGTCGTCCGCGAAGATCTCGTTAATGCCCAGCAGCGCCTGCACGCGGGCGGGACCTGAAGGGGACTGCTGATTAATCCGCTCAAACTTAGCCACCAGCGGATCAGCCACCGGGTAGCGCTCGCCCTTTTCGTCTTCGCCGAGGATATAACGCATCCAGCCCGCGATGCCGAGCAGCAGATGCCGGCCGTCACTGCCGTGGTGCAGATGATAACGCAGCGAATCCAGCATGCGCTGTGGCAGTTTCTGACTGCCATCGCTGGCAATTTGCGCCGTGCGATGGCGCAGCGACGGATTACTGAAGCGCTCAAGCAGTTGATGTGCATATGCGTTCAGATCGCTGCCGGCCGGCATCGTCAGCGTGGCACGCTGTTCAGTCAGCATCAGCGACAGCGCGGCCTGACGGTAAGCGGGCAGCTGCATGGTCTCAGCGATAGTTTCACAACCGCCGAGGTAACCGAGATATGCCAGAAACGAGTGCGTGCCATTCAGCAGACGCAGTTTCATCAACTCGTAGGGGGCGACATCCGGAACAAATTGCGCACCAACGCGCTGCCAGTCGGGACGTCCCGCCACGAAATTATCTTCGATCACCCACTGACGAAACGGTTCGCAGGCGACACCGCAGGGATCGGCGATGCCCAGCAGCCCGGTAATCTCGCGCTGCGTCTCTTCCGTCACGGCCGGCACGATGCGGTCAACCATGGTGCAGGGAAACGTGACCTGTTGCTCAATCCATGCCGCCAGCGCCGCATCCTGCCGTTGTGCCAGGCCGATGACCGCAGCCCGCGCGACGTGGCCGTTATCACGCAGATTGTCGCATGACAGCACGGTAAAAGGCGTTAACCCGGCTTTACGCCGCAAGCGCAGCGCCTCAACGATAAAGCCAATGGCAGATTTCGGCTGCCGGGGATGGGCCAGATCGTGCACGATCAGCGGATGAGTGCTGTCCAGTTCCCCGGTTGCGCCATGAGTGCAGTAGCCTTTTTCGGTTATCGTCAGCGAGACGATGGCGGTTTCCGCGCGGGCAAGCGCGTTAAGAATGCCGTCACAACCGTCCAGCGCCGGGTGCAGCGCGGAGTGCACGGAACCAATGATTTTGACGTCATGACGCGTCGCACCTTGCTCGGTGACGCTGTAGAGCAAATTCTGCGCGCGCAATTGTTCCACCAGCTGTCTGCCGCTGGCCGACATCAGATTGACCTCGCAAATGCCCCAGTCGCTGTCGCTTATCTCCAGCAGATGGTGCTGATAGAGCGCCTGATGCGCGCGATGAAACGCGCCGCAGCCGATGTGCACGATGCGCGGCACCAGCCGCTGCTGCTGCCATGCGGGCCGCGCCACTTTAATGCTGGCGTCGGCAAGGTTGTGTTGCATGTGAACTCCTCAGTGTCCGGCGCGACTGCGCGTCCGCCGGGCAAGCGGTACAGGGCGACCGGCGTCAGAAAAAGGCGCGGTGTATCGCCAGCTCAACGCCACGAATCTCAGCCAGACCTTTCAGCCGGCCAATCGCGGAATAACCCGGGTTAGTTTTCTTATGCAGATCGTCCAGCATCTGATGCCCGTGGTCGGGCCGCATCGGGATCAGGTCTTCCTGCCCCGCATTACGACGGCGCTGCTCCTCTTCGGCAATCGCTTTGATCACCGCAAACATATCGACATCGCCGCCAAGGTGCGCGGCTTCGTGAAAGGTTTTGGGGTTGGCTTCACGCCGGGTTGAGCGCAGATGGGCAAAATAGATGCGCGGCCCAAAACGTTTCACCATGCCGGCTAAATCATTTTCCGCCAGTACGCCGTAGGAGCCGGTACACATCGTGAAGCCGTTGGCCGGGCTGTCGATGGTGTCGATCATCCACTGCAGGTCGTCGGCATTGGAAACGATACGCGGCAGGCCGAGGATCGGGCGCGGCGGATCGTCCGGATGTACCGCCATGCGAATACCGACCTCTTCAGCGACCGGGATAATGCCGCGCAAGAACGTGGCAAAGTGCTCGCGCAGCCGGGCTTTGTCGATGCCGTCATAGCGCGCCAGCTGAGCACGGAACTGCGCCAGCGTATAGCCCTCTTCCGCGCCGGGTAATCCGGCGATGATGTTACGCGTCAGCCGCAGCTTGTGCTCTTCGCTCATGCTGGCGAAGCGCGCAGCAGCCTGGGCTATCTCGTCAGCGGTGTAATCATTTTCTGCGCCCTGACGCTGCAGGATATGCAGCTCAAATACCGCAAATTCAATCTGATCGAAGCGCAGCGCTTTCGCGCCATCCGGCAGCTCGAACGCCAGGTCGGTGCGCGTCCAGTCCAGAATCGGCATGAAGTTGTAGCACACGGTGTGGATGCCGCACTGCGCCAGATTGCGCAGCGACTGCTGATAGTTGCTGATCCACTTTTGGCACTGCCCGCTGCCGGTTTTGATCTCCTCATGGATCGGCACACTCTCCACCACCGACCAGACCAGCCCGGCCGCTTCAATCATCGCTTTGCGCTGCAAAATCTCCTCCACCGGCCACACCTCGCCGTTCGGGATGTGATGCAGGGCAGTCACAATGCCGGTAGCGCCCGCCTGTCGGGCATCGGCGAGTGAAACGGGATCGTCAGGGCCATACCAGCGCCAGGTCTGCTTCATGTCGTTCTCTCCTGCGGGCCTGAGCATCACTCTCAAAGCCCTTCCATTTTGGTTGACCAATTTTACAAGCGAAGCGCTTTCTGAGTCGTAAAAAGTGCCTGCGCAGCGTCAAATTCAGCTTTTCACCGGCGGAAGTCAACCTGATAAATGATTTTGGTTAACCAGATCACAAATACCGCATCAGGCTGGCGACCACCTGGCCTAACTGTGGTTCACTCCCGGCGGATAGTTAAAACAGGACGCATCACGCCACGCCCGGCAATCAAGGGCCAGGGGTTATGCGCTGGCCGGTATGGACTCCACCTCCGGCCAGGCAGTCACAGACGTTGCTCACACATGCTGTTAATAATGAATGGAGAATCCGATGAACCGCAGTTTGAACCCAGGGATTGCCGCAACCGGCACGAAACGCGTCATCCGTCATCTGCGCTGGTGGGTGCTGGTGCTGTTTCTCGCCGGTGTCACCGTCAACTACATTACCCGTAACTCGTTAGGCATTCTGGCACCCGAGCTGAAAACCAGTCTCGGCATCACCACAGAACAATATTCATGGATAGTCGGCGCTTTTCAGCTGGCTTATACCTTCTTTCAACCGATCTGCGGCTGGCTGATTGACGTCATTGGCCTCAAACTCGGCTTCTTGATCTGCGCCACCATCTGGGCGCTGGCCTGTCTGTTCCATGCCGGCGCCGCCAGCTGGTTGCACCTGGCCATTTTGCGCTTTGTCATGGGCGGAGCTGAAGCGGCCGCCACGCCGGCTAACGCCAAAGTGATTGGTGAATGGTTCCCGAAAAAAGAGCGTCCGATTGCGGCCGGCTGGGCCGGCGTCGGCTTCTCGATTGGCGCTATGCTGGCGCCTCCCATCATCTACTTTGCCCACGCCTCGTTCGGCTGGCAGGGCGCATTCCTGTTTACCGGCTGTCTGGCTCTGGGCTGGGTGGTGCTGTGGTGGCTGTTGTATCGCGATCCGGAACGTAACCCGAATCTCAGCAGCGATGAGCTGGCCTTTATTCGTCAGGATAATGAGCCACCGGCGGTCAAACTGCCCTTTTTCAAAGCCCTGAAAACCGTCTCCAGAAACAAGCGTTTTTACGGTATCGCCATTCCCGCTTTTATGGCTGAACCGGCATGGGGCGTGCTGAGCTTCTGGGTACCGCTCTATCTGGCAAAAGACCTGGGAATGGACCTGAAACAGATTGCCATGTTCGCCTGGCTGCCGTTCCTCGCGGCGGATCTCGGCAGTGCAGCCAGCGGCTACCTGACGCGCATCTATACCCGGCTGTTTGGCTTCAGGCAGGTAAATTCCGTTGTCGCCAGCTCGGTCACCGGCGCCTTTCTGATGCTGTCGCTGGCACTGGTGGCGATGACCAAAGACCCCTATGTCGCGATTGCCCTGATCTCAATTGGCGGTTTTGGTCATCAGATCATCTCCTGCATGTTAAGTGCGCTGGTGGTGGAAAAATTTGATAAGGGCCAGATGGCCACGGTGAATGGCATGCGCGGCTCGTTTGCCTGGATCTCCAGCTTCCTGTTTTCGCTGGTGATTGGCGTGACGGCTGACAAAATCGGCTTTAACCCGCTGTTTGTCGCCATGGGCTTCTTTGACCTGATCGGTGCAGTCTTCCTGATTGCGTTTATTGCTGAGCGTCGTTCAGCGACCCAATGAAGTAGGTAACGATGAAAACCTTAAAAAACTGGTCTTTAGCCCATTCTGATCGTCACCATGTGGTGCTTAACGTTGATGGCAAACACCATCTGTGCCTGTACGTGCTGGAAAAAGGTCTGTTCCGCGTGGTGATCAAGCGCCACGGCAACTACAGTCTGGACCGCACCTGGAGCATTGCGCCGGAACAGGATGTTCCGTGGGAAGGGCGTCCGCGCGACAGCCTGGCCGGGTTTAGCCTGCCCGGCTTTACGCTGGAGGAAGAAGCCAATTGTCTGACCATCAGTACCGACACGCTGCGCGTGATAGTGCGTCAGCCGCTGGCGCTCGAGTGGCAGTACCGTGATGCCGCTGGCCACTGGCAACTGCTGACCGGCGATCGCCCCACCAGCGCCTATCAGATCAACGCACACGGCGACGGCGTGGCGCACTATCAGCGCCGCATGGCGGACGACCGCTACTACGGTCTGGGCGAAAAAACTGGCGATCTGCAACGCAACGGCAAACGCTATGAGATGCGTAATCTGGATGCTATGGGTTACAACGCCTCCTCCACCGATCCGCTGTACAAACATGTGCCCTTCACCCTCACGCGGCGTAACGACGTCAGCTTTGGCCTGTTCTACGATAACCTCAGCACCAGCTGGTTCGATCTGGGTAACGAGCTGGATAACTATCACCAGCCGTATCGCCGCTGGCAGGCGGAGAGCGGCGATATCGATTACTACCTGTTTGTCGGTAAGCGGGTGCTGGATATCACCAAAACCTTCGTACGCCTGACCGGCAAAACGCTGTTCGGCCCCAAATGGAGTCTGGGCTACAGCGGCTCGACCATGCATTATACCGATGCGCCGGATGCGCAAAACCAGCTGATGAACTTCATCCGCCTGTGCGAAGAGCACGCTATTCCGTGCGACTCTTTCCAGCTCTCCTCGGGTTATACCTCGATCAATAACAAGCGCTATGTGTTCAACTGGAACTACGACAAAGTGCCGCAGCCGGAAGCGATGAGTCAGGCGTTTCACGATGCCGGGCTGCGCCTGGCGGCCAACATCAAACCCTGCCTGCTGCAGGATCACCCGCGCTATGAAGAAGTCGCGGCTCAGGGACTGTTTATCCGCGATTCGGAAGACGATGTGCCAGAGCGCTCGGTGTTCTGGGATGATGAAGGATCGCACCTCGATTTCACCCATCCGCAAACGGTGGCCTGGTGGCAGGAGAACGTCACCCGTCAGCTGCTGGAAAAAGGCATCGACGCCACCTGGAATGATAACAACGAGTATGAAGTCTGGGACGGCGAAGCGCGCTGCCACGGCTTCGGTACGCCGATTGCCATCAAGCATATTCGCCCGGTGATGCCGCTGCTGATGATGCGCGCCTCGATGGAGGCGCAACAGCGCTTTGCCCCCGAACAGCGACCGTTCCTGATTTCGCGCTCCGGCTGCGCCGGGATGCAGCGCTACGTGCAAACCTGGAGCGGCGATAACCGCACCAACTGGACCTCGCTGCGCTACAACATTCGCATGGGCCTCGGCATGAGCCTGTCCGGCTTGTATAACGTCGGTCACGACGTCGGCGGCTTCTCGGGGGATAAACCCGACGCGGAGCTGTTTGTGCGCTGGGTGCAGAATGGCGTCATGCATCCGCGCTTCACCATTCATTCGTGGAATGACGATCACACCGTGAATGAGCCGTGGATGTATCCTTCGGTCACGCCCGCGATTCGGGCGGCCATCGCGCTGCGCTATCGCCTGCTGCCGTATCTCTACACGCTGCTGTGGCAGGCGCATGCGGACGATGAACCGATGCTGCGCCCGACGTTCCTCGATCATGAACACGATGCCCAGACCTTTACTGAGTGTGATGAATTCCTGCTCGGGCGCGATCTGCTGGTCGCCAGCGTAGTGGAACCCGGCCAGCGTGAACGCCGCCTGTGGCTGCCCGACAACCAGACAGGCTGGTATGATTTCGCCACGCAGCAGTGGTACAGCGGGGGTCAGTGGATCACCTTGCCTGCGCCCCTGGAAACGCAGCCGCTGCTGGTGCGCGCAGGTACGGCACTGCCACTCAGCGAGCGTATTGCTCACGTCAACGCGGCCGCAGACGATCGTCGCACGCTGCAGCTTTATCCATTGCAGGGCAAAGGCGTTAGCCACGGCGAACTGTTCGAAGATGATGGCGAATCCTGGGGCTATCAGCAGGGCAATGCGCTGTGGCTGCAGTGGGAAATGCGCTGCGAAGCCACAGCCATTCACCTTACGTTGCGGCGCAAGGGTGACTATCAGCCGGCATGGCAAACGTTGCAGATTGCCCTGCCCGCCGGTGAACAACGTGCGCTGTTTATCGATGGTGTCGCCGCAGGCGCTGCGTCAGCCGACGTGACGCTGGCGCAGATTTCCCGCAGCTGATAAACCACAAGAGCGCACCGATGTCGGGTGCGCCTGATTAACTTCAGCCCGTTCTTCTCTCCCTCAGCGGCTTACACCACCACGCTATCTGCCCGTTTTCTGTCCCGACGTTATCCCGCTAATAAATCTATCCGGTTTAATACGCTTATTTCACCGCCCTGCTCACCCGATTAATCCTGGTTGCTTACTAATATAATCGCTGCGCTTAATGCAGGCATAAGCGTTTACTGCTGAGGCGATTGCGTAAAACATGACGACGCACTGGCTAAGCCATCGCAATAATATGCCTTAACACGGAAACGCCGCGGTTTAAGCAATATTCAACTGTGGCGCGCTATTAGTCATTAAGTCAACATTAACCGGGTAATTCCCGACTTCTCAAAGGGCCTCTGTGATGAAAAGATTGCTGTTACCGATGATAGCTTTACTTACCAGCCACGCCACCCTTGCCGCCGACGGTCAAATCACGTTCGTCGGCGCGATTGTTGAACCCTCCTGTGATTATGCCGTGACGCGCAGCGTCTCGCTGAACTGCACGCGCGAAGGGATTAAAAAGAGCGAAACCCTGCAGGTTAATCAGGCGACACGAAAGCTGCCTTACGCATTAGGCACAGCGCAGATTACCCGCCAACGCGGCCTGAACTTCCTGGTGGTCGAATATAATTGATGCCGCTATGGCATATTAATTCTGTACCTGATATCGCAACCCCGGTTATTTCACTCGCAACGGATTGCTTCACCCCATTCATTCATGTAAACGCTGAACAGCCTCTGTAATTAGCCCTGGATTGTCCCCCTGCCTATTAACGTAGCGCCAGTACGCAGATTGCCATTGAGCAAGGCGAACGATTGCGCGATTAATTACGCCGAACAGACTCAGCGCAGTCCCTGCACCAGCAGCACCAGCCGGGCAAAGTTCTCGCCCATCAGCGCCTCGAACCACGGACCGATCGCGCCAGTGATCACCCACAGCGCTACCAGGCCGCTGGTCAGCGTGAGCGGAAAACCCACTACAAAGATCGACAGCTGTGGCGTAAAGCGGTTGAGCACGCCGAGCGTCAGGTTGATACACAGCAGCACCATCATCACCGGCAGGCACAGCATCAGCGCGGAGGCGAAGATGGCGGCGGCCGAGGTACTGAGCCAGAGAAAGATCTGGCCGTTGAACGGGGCATCACTGATCGGCAGGGCAACAAAGCTATCGGTCACGATACGCAGCATCCACAGGTGCCCGTTGAACGTCAGAAACAGCAGCGTCACCAGCACATTCAGCAACCGGGCGATGATCGGCATGCTGCCGCTGGAAGGATCGAAGAAGGTAGCAAACGACAGGCCCATCTGCAGGCCGATGACTTCACCGGCAATGCGCACCGCCACGAACATAAACTGAATGCTGAAGCCCATCGCGACACCGATCACCAGCTGGCGCAGCGCCAGCCACAGGCCGTTTAACGAAAACAGCGGCACCGGCTGCGGCGGCAGCTCACCGGCTACCAGTAAGGTGATCAGCAGCGCCAGGCCGATTTTGGTTTTGCGATCGATGCCCTTCTCGCTGAATACCGGCGCGGCGTGAAACAGCGCCAGCAGGCGCACAAACGGCCAGAAATAAATATTGACCGCGTCTGTGAGGCTCTCCATCGGCAGCGTCAGCATGGTCAACCAATCAGGTACGGCAGGCTGCCAAACAGGGTGCGGGTATAATCGAGAAACAGATTCAGCATCCACGGACCGAGCGCGATACCGGTGGCAACAATCGCGAGGATTTTCGGGATAAACGACAGCGTCATCTCGTTGATCTGCGTCGAGGCCTGAAAGATGCTCACCAGCAGACCAGTGAACAGCGCCACCAGCATCAGCGGCGCGGCGATCAGCAGCGCCACTTTGATCGCCTCATGGCCAAGACTCATAATACTTTCGGGCGTCATGCGTTCCTCAACTAAAAAAACTTTTCGCCAGCGAGCCCAGCAGCAGCGGCCAGCCATCCACCAGCACAAACAGCATCAGCTTAAACGGCAGCGAAATAGTCGCCGGTGGCACCATCATCATGCCCAGCGCCATCAGCACGCTGGCCACCACCAGGTCGATAATCAGAAACGGAATGAAGACCGTAAAGCCAATCTGAAAGGCGGTTTTCAGCTCGCTGGTGACAAATGCCGGCAGCAGCATACGCAGCGGCACATCTTCACGGCTGGCAAAATGGCTTTGCTTCGCCATATTGGCGTAGAGCGCCAAATCCGACTGCCGCGTCTGCTGCAGCATAAATTCACGCAGTGGCTGTACGCCCTTTTGCAGCGCGGTTTCCATGCTGATTTGGCTGGCGGAGAGCGGCTGCCAGGCTTCATCGTAGATGCGATTGAACACCGGCGACATCACATAAAACGTGAGAAACAGCGCCAGCCCGAGCAGCACCTGATTGGGCGGTGCCGACTGGGTGCCCAGCGCATTGCGCAGCAGGCCGAGCACGATAATGATGCGGGTAAAACCGGTCATCAGCAGCAGCATCGCCGGCAGGAAGGTGATGCCGCTCAGCAGCACCAGCGTTTCCACCGGCAGCGACCAGCTCTGCTCGCCGGCGCGCGTCAGCACCAGATCGCCATTCGCCGCCAGCAGCGGGCGCGAGGCAAGGAGTAAACTTAACGCCAGCGCGCGCGTGCCCCAGCGTGTCACGCCTGGCGCCCTTTCAGCAGGTCACCGAGCGTGCTGCGAAAATCCACCGCGGCGCGCGACGGCTGCACCTCTGCCTGCGGTTTGTCAAAACTGGCGAGGCAGCTGATCTGACCGGCGCTGACACCAATCAGCAGCTGACGGTCGTGCATCTCCACCACCAGCAGCCGTTCGCGCTGGCCGACAGTATGGCGTTCTGTAATCTGCAACGTGGCGCTGGCCTGCGGCAGACGGCGCAGCGCACCGCTGCGGCGCAAAATCCAGCCCGCGCCAATGATCAGCAGTACGATCAGCGCCAGCGTGCCGCCCACCTGCATAATTAAATTACCCGCCAGAGGTTCACTCGCGTTCATCAGCGGCTCAGCCTGTTCATGCGTTCGGATGGCGTGATGATCTCGGTGATGCGGATGCCGAAATTATCGGACACCACCACCACTTCGCCCTGTGCGATCAGATAGCCATTAATTAAAATATCCAGCGGTTCCCCCGCCAACCCTTCCAGCGTTACCACCGAGCCCTGACTCAGGCGCAGCAGCTCTTTAATGGTCATTTTGGTGCGCCCCAGCTCCACGGTCATTTTGACCGGAATATCGTGGATCAGCTGGAGCTCATCGGAAACGGTCGCGCTGCTTTTGCCTGCCGGCGCGTCGGCCACCGGCTGCTCGTTCATCGCCGCCGCCCAGAGATCGTCTGCGGAGAGGTCAGCGCCAGGCACATTGAGGCTGTCATTCATGGGACGGTTATCCTTTCTTCAAAACGGTAAAACGCGAGTTCAGCATCTGTTCGATCTGCAGCGCATAGTGCTGTTCGATGCAGCCATAGCGGGCGCTGAACACCGGCACGTTATCCACGCTGGCCTCGACGCTGTTGCGGCGTTCAAACGGAATCACATCGCCCACCTGCATATTCATCACGGCCGACAGGCGGGTCGGAATCTCCGCCATGTTCACCACCAGTTCCAGCGCCGATTCCCGCACCTGCGAGGCCAGCAGCGTGCGCCACTGCGCATCTTCCATCACCGAGTTATCCAGCGGCGGGTTGGTGAGCAATTCGCGCAGCGGCTCAATCATGCTGAACGGAATACAAATATCGAAGCTGCCGTGCAGGGACCCAATTTCCACGTGGAACGGCGTGGTCACCACAATATCGTTGGGTGAAGAGGTGATATTGGTGAACTTGACCTGCATTTCGGTACGAATATATTCGGTTTTGATATTAAACAGCGTACTCCACGCACTCTCATAACCGCTCAGCGCCATATTCAGCAGGCGTGAAATCACCCGCTGTTCGGTCGGGGTGAATTCCCGGCCGTCGGCTTTGGTGGGAAAACGCCCATCACCGCCGAACAGATTATCCACCGCCATAAACACCAGGCTGGGTGAAAAGACAAACAGCGCCGAGCCGCGCAGCGGATGCAAATGCACCAGATTAAGATTGGTCGGCACCGGCAGGTTACGCGCAAATTCCAGATAAGGCTGTAAAGTGATCGCGCCGACGGTAATATCGAGGCTGCGCCGCAGCAGATTAAATAATCCCATGCGAAACTGGCGGGCAAAGCGCTCGTTAATCATCTCCAGCGACTGTAAACGTTCGCGTATTACCCGACGCTGTTTATTAGGATCGTACGGCTTAATGCCATCGTCGCGGGTCTGGGCAGCGCGGTCATCGTCCTCACTGCCGCCGCCGTTGAGCAGACGGTCAATTTCAGCCTGAGAGAGCAAACTGTCAGACATGGACATTACCGGATAATAAATTCATTTAATAAAATATCGCTGACCTGTAGCTGCTGGCCGGATGTAATGGGCTGCGCCAGCGACTGCGCAATACTGTTTAACAGCGACTGTTTGCCTTCGGCGCTGACCAGCTGATCGGCACTGTGCTGGGTCAGTAATAAATTAATGCGGCTGCGAATCTCCGGCAGCACTTTTTCCGCCAGACTTTTGGACTCTTTATTTTCCACCCGCATGGTCAGGCCAATATATATCACCCGATTATCGTTTGGCGTAACCGGCTTCAGGCTTACGGTAAAGGTTTTCAGCGGCACATACAGCGGTTCGGCGGGCGGAAGATTTTTTTCCGCCGGTGCGCGATTATTTTGTCCGGCCAGCGTGCCGCTAAGCTGTTTAAATTCCACCAGCAAATAACCCGCCATGCCACAGGCAGCCAGCGCCGCAATCAGCGCAATAATCATGACGGGCGAGCTTTTACGGCCGGCTGCCGGCGTTTTAGGGTTAACCATGAATAAAAGTGCCTTTTAAATAGCGGTCAGAATATGAATCAGTGCGGCCGCTATTGTATTACAGCGACCGTCGCGGCTTATACCGGGATAAAATTTCATTCCTGAGCGCTATTCGCCGCTTGATAACGCCGCTAGACGAAGGTGCTGATCGCGCCTGTCGCGGCGCGATTAACGCTCAGCGTTGCGGACGTTAATCCGGCGCTGTCCGCGTCACCCTCGGGCGGGCGCGCGGAATCTGGCGAAGCGCTGGTGTGCGGCTGTGGCTGCTGCTCAAAGTTGCCGGTGCTGACGCTGCTCTCACCGAGCTGAATACCACTCTCCGCCAGCGCATGGCGCAGCTGCGGCAACGTTGCCTCCAGCGCGGCGCGCACCTGCGGATGATCGCTGAGCACCAGCAGCTGCGCCTGATCCTGCTGCAATCGCAGCGACACCTGCACAGTACCGAGGTCTTCCGGGTGCAGCTTCAGCTCGGCGCGGTGGACGCCCTGCTGCACCATCACCTTCAGCTGCTGACCGATGGCCTGCTGCCAGGGTTCACTGCCCGGCGCGGCCTGCAGCTGAGCACGCAGCACCGGTTCCGCCGCAGGCGCACCGTCGCTGGTGGCGCGCGTCGCGCCGGGCAGCGCCGTCAGCGCAGGCGCGCTGTCCGGGCTGATCACGTCGCGCAGCGGCACTGCGTCACGGGTGTCAGTTACCGTCATCGGGTCAGGTGACCACGGCGTCGTGGGCGGTGCTGGCGTATTGTCTGCTGCCAGCGGGTGTGCGGCTGCGCTGTCAGGATTCATATCCGGCGTCGCGCGCGCCACCACCGGCAAGCGCATGCTCTGTGGCGCCGGCACTGACGCTTCGGTGCTCGCTGGCGTCGGGTGTTCGGTGACGGCTGAGGCCGCAGGCAACTGCGCCACCAGCTGTTGCAGTACGCTGGCATCCAGCTGGGCTGGTACTGGCAGCGGTGCGTCTTCCGCTTCGGCACCCTCTTCCGTGATGCGCGCAGGCGTTAACGACGACGCGACCTCAGGCAGTGCCTGCGGCAACACCGTCGTCTCCGGGCTGCCCAGCCGTTGCGTCAGGAGGGCGGAAAACGCCGCATCAGGCGCTTTGCCCGTCGCACCGCGACCGGCCAGATTACCCGGCGTCAGCAGCGTGAGCAGCGGCATCACAGGCATGTTTCACCGCCTTTATTGCCGGCGCGCTGGGCAAACTCATCCATCAGCTTCTGCTCCTGCCGCTGCAGCCGCTGCGCCTCACGTTGCGTCGCGCGCGCCTGCAGAGTTTCATAGGCGTTAAGGCGCCGTTTTTCCTGGCTCCACAGCACACGGCTCTGACTTACCCGATGCTGGCAGTGCGTAACCTGCTGCACCTGCTGCCCCACCACCTGGTTAAGCGAATGGATAAACGACTGGTGGTTGATCAGATCGGCGATACACATGCCGGCACCGGTAACCTGCTGCTGCAGCGCCTGCTGGTATTCGCGTTCATAGTTTTCCAGCTGGGTGAGCTGCTGCGTCGCCTGCTGCCAGTGCTGCTGCGCTTCGCCCAGCGCCTGCACCCGCTGCTGCACTTTTTTCTCCGCCTGCTCACGCAGAAAATCCATCGGATTGAGCGTACTCATGGTGTTACCTCATCATGCACCGGAAGGTCCGGGAAAAGCTGGTCAAGCTGCGCGCGGGCGCTGGCCAGATCGCAGCGCTGATCGATACCCTGATGCAGCAGCGCTTCCATCTGCGGATAGAGCGCAATGGTCTGGTCGAGCAGCGCATCGCTGCCGCTGACGTAAGCGCCGACGCTCACCAGATCGCGATTACGCTGCCAGCTGGACAGCATCTGCTTAAAGCGCCGCACCTGCTGAAAACGCTGCGGCGAAATCAGGTCGGTCATCGCGCGGCTGATTGACGCTTCAATATCAATCGCCGGATAGTGACCGGCCTCGGCCAGCCGCCTTGACAGCACGATATGGCCGTCGAGAATGGCGCGCGCCGAGTCGGCGATCGGGTCTTGCTGATCGTCGCCCTCGGTCAGCACGGTATAGAACGCGGTGATCGATCCGCCGCCAGCCAGACCGTTACCGGTGCGCTCCACCAGCGCCGGCAGGCGGGCAAACACCGACGGCGGATAGCCTTTGGTGGCCGGCGGTTCACCGATGGCCAGCGCAATCTCGCGCTGCGCCATGGCATAGCGCGTCAGGGAATCCATGATCAGCAGCACGTTGAGGCCGCGGTCGCGAAAATCTTCGGCGATGCGCGTGGCGTAGGTGGCACCCTGCATACGCAGAATCGGTGACACATCAGCCGGTGCGGCGATCACTACCGCGCGCTGACGACCGTCGGCACCGAGAATATTTTCGATGAAGTCTTTGACTTCGCGGCCGCGCTCGCCGATCAGCCCGACCACAATCACATCGGCGGTGGTAAAACGCGCCATCATGCCGAGCAGCACGCTTTTCCCGACGCCGGAGCCGGCAAACAGCCCCATGCGCTGGCCGCGCCCGACGGTAAGCAGCGCGTTAATGGCGCAGACGCCGACGTCGAGCACGGTCTTAATCGGGTCGCGCAGCAGCGGATTGAACGGCGGCGTATAGAGCGCGCCGCGCGGTGCATCCCGTGGCGCAGGCAAGCCGTCGAGCGGCTGACCGCTGGCATCCAGCACCCGGCCCAGCAGCGCCGGGCCCAGCGGCAGCTGTTTGCCGTCAAATGCGCTGGTGCCATTCTCCGCCGGCCACAGCGCGGCACCCGGCACGATGCCGTCCACCTGCTCCAGCGGCATCAGGTAAAGCAGTTTTTCTTTAAAGCCCACCACCTCACAGGCGACGCTGTCGGTGCCGCTGGCGCTGCGGCGTTCAACCTGGCACACCGCGCCAATCGGCAGTTGCAGGCCGACCGCTTCCATCACCAGCCCGGTAGCACGCGTCAGCCGGCCGCACTGGCGCACCGGGGTGAGCTGCTGCAGCTGCGCCTCGCGCCGGTCCAGCACCTCCAGCCACTGGCTAATGTACGCACTCATGGCACCAGATCCTCACGGCTTAACTGACACAGCGCCTGCCAGCGCCGCTCCAGCGTGGCATCCAGTTCGCCTTCGGCCCAGGTAAGGCGACAGCCCCCCGGCAACATGCTGTCGTCCGTGCGGATCTCCCAGCGCAGCGCCTGGCACGACGCGGCAAGGTACTCCTGCACCCACGGCAAATCCTGCGGATGGATCGCCAGCACGGCATCCTGCTGCAGCCAGCGATCTTCCTGTAAATAGCGGCGCAGCTGGTCGCTCAGCAATGCCGGATTGGCTACCAGACTGTCGCCGACAATCTGGCGCGCCGCCGCCAGCGCGTGCTGCAGCAGGCGGGCCGGAATCAGTTTGTTGATCTGCTCCAGCGTGGCCTGAAAACTGGCCAGCAGCGCGCGCGCCTGCTCGCCCTGCGCCTGCAGATCCGCCTGCGCCTTTGCCAGCCCCTGCGCGTAACCGGCTTGCTGCCCCTCCTGAAAACCGGCCTCATAGCCCTGCGCGTGGCCCTCTTCGCGCCCGCGCCGCTGACCGTCACTCAGGCCCTGCTGCTGCGCCTGCTGCCGCAGCTGGCGCAGTTCGGCCTCCAGATGTTCCGCGGCGGGTGCATCGGCGGGAGGCTGCAGCGGCGCGCTCACGCTCTCCGGCGTCAGATCCGCCAGCAGATTGTCCGGCTGCCAGCGCGTCCACGTCGGTCGATCAGACGTAGGCATCGTCGTTGCCTCCCAGCATGATTTCGCCTGACTCGGCGAGGCGGCGCACAATCAGCAGAATATTTTTCTGCTCGGCTTCCACTTTCGACATGCGCACCGGCCCGCGTGATTTGAGGTCGTCGCGCATGATATCGGACTGACGTTTCGACATATTGCGGAAGAACTTCTCGCGCAGCGGCGCGTCGGCGCCTTTCAGCGCGACAATCAGCGATTCGTGATCCACTTCCTGCACGATGCGCTGGATGCTGCGGTCTTCCACGTCCACCAGATTTTCGAACAGGAACATTTCGTCGATGATTTTCTGTGCCAGCTCCTGGTCGAAGTCGCGCACCGCATCGATCGCCGCCTCTTCCTGCTGGGCTTTCATCAGATTCAGAATCTCCGCCGCCGGGCGCACGCCGCCCAGCTTGCTGCGCTTCAGGCTCTGGCCGTGCAGCAGGTTATTAAGCACTTCGGTCAGCTCCTGCAGCGCCGCCGGCTGCACGCCGCCAAAGGTGGCGATACGCAGCATGATGTCGTTGCGCGCGCGTTCATCGAACTTGCTCAGCACATCGGCCGCCTGGCTGCGGTTGAGGTGCACCAGAATGGTGGCGATGATTTGTGGATGTTCGTCGCGGATCAGCTCCCATACGCCCTGCGGCTCCATGATATTGAGGGTTTCGATGCCGTTACCGCTGTCGGACGAGTCGAGGATGTCATCCAGCAGGCTGGAGGCGCGTTCGACACCCAGCGCTTTGATCAGCACGTTGCGCAGATATTCGCTGGTGTTGAGGCTCAGCGCCGCGTATTCGCTCGACTCCTGGCTGAACTCGCGCAGCACCTGCGCAATCTGCTCATGGGTAAACCCGCCGAGATTGAGCATCGCGCTGCTGATCTGCTTCACCTCATGGGTATTGAGATATTTAAAGACGTTGGCCGCCAGTTCGTCACCGAGGGTGAGCATCACAATGGCGCTTTTTTCTGAGGCATTCATGACGGAGTGCGTTCCTTATTCATCCACTGGCGGATCACCAGCGCGATTACGCGCGGCTCCTGCTGCGCCAGATCGCGCAGCTGCTGAGCGGTAATTTCGGTCTCGACGCGCTGCGCGCTTTTCTGCTGTTCGTCGCGTTCAGCGCGCCGCTGCGCGGCATGCTCCTGCTCATGGCGCGCCTGTTGTTCCAGCGCCAGCCGCTGCTGCTGCACATCGTGATGACGCTGCAGCGCGGGCTGCACCGCTTTGCGCCACAGCAGCCATGCCACCAGCGCCACCAGCAGATAACGTCCGGCTGAGATCAGCAGATTGATCAACGCCGGCTCCTGCCACAGCGGCACGCGCTGTGCGTCATCCTGCTCGCTGAACGGGGAGTTCACGATATTGACGCTGTCGCCGCGCGTTGCCGAGAAGCCCATCGCTTCTTTCACCAGCGCGGTAATCTGCGCCACCTGCGCGTCGCTCAGCGCCACGCTCTCTGCCTCGCCGTTTTTGGCCGGCAGAAAGTTCACCACCACCGCTGCCGATAACCGCTCAATGCGCGCGGCGCTGCTGCGCGTATGGGTCAAGGTACGGTCGAGTTCAAAGTTGGTGGTATCGTCGTGGCGATTGTTGTACGGCTGTGCCGGCAGCACGGTGGCGGTGCTGCTGCTCTCTTTTTTGTCGCCGCTTTTACTCTCTTTAGCCGGTGGATTGTTGATTGGCAGGCTGACCGGCGGCGGCGGCTGGTTACTTAACGCGCCCGGTACGCCGCCCACCGGCTGGCCATTGCCCTGCTCGGCGCGGCTGCTCTGACGGCTGCGGATCGCCATTTTTTCCGGTGCGCTGTTCGGCTGATACTGCTCGTTGGTCTGCTCCTGCGTGGTGAAATCCAGCTGGGCGGTCACCTGCGCGCGCACGTTGCTGCTGCCCACCAGCGGGGCCAGAATGGTCTGGATGCGCTGCTGATAATCGGCTTCGATCGCCTGCGTGAACTGACGCTGCGAGGTCTGCACCGCCTGGCTGCCGCTCTGCGTCAGCAGCTTGCCGCGCTGATCGACCACCGTCACCTGCTCAACATTGAGCGCCGGCACTGCACTGGCAATCAGATGGGTGATGGCGCTGACCTGGCTATCGTCCAGCGTGCGGCCATTGTTCAGATGCACCGTGACAGCGGCAGACGGCGGCGTTTGCTCATGCAGAAACAGCGACGGTTTAGGGATCGCCAGGTGCACGCGCGCGCTGCGCACCGGCCCCAGCGCTTCGATGGTGCGCGCCAGTTCGCCCTCCAGCGCGCGCTGGAAATTCACCTGCTCGCTGAACTGGCTGATGCCAAACTTCTCCTGATCCAGCAGCTCAAAGCCGACCGCGCCCCCTTTGGGCAGGCCGAGCTGCGCCAGTTTGAGACGCACTTCATGCACCTGCGCTTCCGGCACCATGATCGCCCCGCCTTCACGGCTGAACTGGTAAGGCACGTTCATCTTGCTCAGTTCGCTGATAATCGCGCCGCCGTCCTCATCGCTGACCTGGCTGAACACCACGTGATACTGCGGGGCCCGTGCCCAGAAAAAGGTCGCCATGGTGAGCGTTATCGCCAGCGCCACGCTGAACGCCAGCACCAGTTTCGGGCTGGTACGCAGGCGGGCCAGCAGCGCGCTAATGGCAGGAGGTGTATGTGCTTTTATATTGGCATTCATGCCGAAACCCTGTGTAAAACAACGCAAACCATTGCGGTATTGCGTAACAGCACCACAATTCAGCGTAAGTCCGGTGAAGGGAAATAATCTGGTGCCTATTATGGTTTAAGCGCGTGTTTTTTTAAGCAGTAATAAGCTTAAACTTCTGTCGGCTTATCGCATTTTTCCCATTCGACAACGCGGTGTTAGGATTTTATCGTCAAATAAAAGGTTTATTTCCGGCATACAGGAATTAAAGGCATGTCCTTTTCAGCAATGCAATCGGTAGTCAGTCAAATTCAAAGCCAGGCAGCACAGCTGGCTGAACCGTCGCGCCGCGCGCCGGACGCGCCCGCCAGCGGTGTGCCGGCCTTTGGCGACGCGCTCGCCAGCAGCCTGCAGCAGCTTAATCATTTGCAGGCAGACGCAAAGCAGCAGAGTCAGCGCTTTATGCTGGGCGATGCCGGTGTGGAATTAAACGATGTGATGATCAGCGGGCAAAAAGCCGCGATGGCATTAACCTTTGGTATACAAATGCGCAATAAGATGGTCAGCGCTTACCAGGAAATAATGAATATGGCGGTGTAAGTCACCGTCATTATTTCGCCAGTAATGTCACCCAGGCACGCTTATTCATTCTCCACTTTTAACGCAGCAGCTTATTAGCCAAGGCTGATATTCTCCGCCTGCGGGTAGGTTTTTCATGACCGATATAAATACCCTGAAACTCAGTCCGGTTCAGCATCAGGTTAAGACCGCACTGACCGACCGGGAACTGTCTAAGATTAGCGCGCTGATTTACCAGCGCGCCGGCATTGTGCTGAGCCCGCAGAAGCGCGACATGGTATATAACCGGCTGTCGCGGCGACTGCGCGAGCTGCGTCTCGCCTCTTTCACCGCCTATACCGACCGGCTGGAAGCGGACAGCCACAGCGACGAGTGGCAGGTGTTTATTAACGCGCTGACCACCAACCTGACCTCCTTTTTCCGCGAAGCCTACCATTTTCCGCTGCTGGCCGAGCACGCCCGCCAGCGCGGCGGCAGCTATAACGTGTGGTGTACCGCCGCGTCCACCGGCGAAGAGCCCTGCTCCATCGCCATGACGCTGGACGCCGTGCTGGGCCGTCCGCTGGCCGGGCCGCGCGTGTGGGCCACCGATATCGACACCGAAGTCCTGCAGCGCGCCCAGGCAGGCATTTATCGTCTCGCCGATATCCACAGCCTGACCGCTGAGCAAAAAAAGCGTTATCTGCTGCGCGGCACCGGCATCAATGCGCAACAGGTGAAGATACGTCAGGAGCTGCTGAGCCAGATTCACTATCAGCCGCTTAATCTGCTCAGCGCGCAGTGGGAGATTCCCGGCCCGTTCGACGCCATCTTCTGCCGCAACGTGATGATCTATTTTGATCAGCCGACGCAGGAAACGCTGATGCGGCGCTTCGCCACCCTGCTGAAACCGGGTGGTTTGCTGTTTGCCGGCCACTCCGAACATTTTAACCAGCTCAACGGCCCGTTCCGCCTGCGCGGTCAGTCGGTGTATTGCCTCGCCGGAGCGCGCGGATGAATAAAATCAAAGTGCTGTGCGTGGATGACTCCACGCTGATTCGCAACCTGATGACGCGCATCGTCGACCAGCAGCCGGACATGGAGATGGTGGCGACCGCCGCCAATCCGCTGATCGCCCGCGAGCTGATCAAGCGGTACAACCCGGATGTGCTGACGCTCGACGTTGAGATGCCGCACATGGACGGGCTGGAGTTTCTGCAGCGCCTGATGCGCCTGCGGCCCATGCCGGTGATCATGATCTCTTCGCTTACTACGCAGGGGTCAGAAACCACGCTGACGGCACTGGAGCTCGGTGCGGTGGATTTTATCGCCAAGCCGGAACTGCGCCAGCCGGGCAGCATGGCGCTCTACAGCGAGCTGGTGTGCGAGAAAATCCGCGCGGCCGCTCAGGTGCGGCTGCGCCGCCAGGAATCGCTGCCGCCCGCCGCACCGGTGATCATGCCGTTACGCGCCGCGCGCGACACGCTGTTTGCCATTGGCTCCTCCACCGGCGGCACTGAAGCGCTGCGCCGCGTGCTGACCACCCTGCCCGCCGACTGCCCCGGCATCGTCATCGCCCAGCACATGCCGCCCGGTTTTACCCGCTCGTTTGCCCAGCGGCTCAATCTGCTGTGCCACATCACGGTGAAAGAGGCCGAGGATGGCGAAACGGTGCGGCCAGGCCATGCCTACATCGCGCCGGGCGATTATCACCTGACGCTGGCGCGCAGCAGCGGCCACTATCAGCTTGCCCTGAATCAGCAGCCGGCGATCAACCGCCATCGCCCGTCGGTGGACGTGCTGTTTCACTCGGTAGCCAGCGTGGCTGGCAAACGCGCCGTCGGTGCCATTCTTACCGGCATGGGATCGGACGGCGCGCGCGGCCTGCTGGCGATGCGTCAGGCCGGCGCCTGGACGCTGGCACAGAGTGAAAAAACCTGCGTGGTGTTCGGCATGCCGCGCGAGGCAATTGCCCTTAATGCTGCCTGCGAAGTCGTTGACCTGCCGCAGATTGGACAACAGCTGCTTAACCGCGCCGGCGCTGTGCCGCAGGCGCGATAACCCGTTAATTGATTGAGAGGAATAACTTCATGGCCAACCCCCACCTGCGTTTTTTAGTGGTAGATGATTTTGCCACCATGCGCCGCATTGTGCGCAACCTGCTGCAGGAGCTGGGCTACAGCAATATTGACGAGGCGGAAGATGGCCAGGATGCGCTGAACAAGCTGCGCGGCGGCAATATCGATTTCGTCATCACCGACTGGAACATGCCCAACCTCGACGGTCTGGAGCTGCTGACCGCTATCCGCAACGACGCCGCCATGCGCACCATGCCGGTGCTGATGGTGACCGCCGAAGCCAAGAAAGAGAACATCATCGCCGCCGCGCAGGCCGGTGCCAGCGGTTACGTGGTGAAGCCGTTCACCGCCGCCACGCTCGAGGAAAAACTCGGCAAAATCTTCGAAAAACTTGGGTGGTAACGATGGAAGGGGCACAAAACAAAGAAGCCACCGATAACTTCAAAGAGATTTTTTCCCGTATCGGACAACTGACGCGCCAGCTGCGCGACAGCGTGGCCAACCTCGGTCTCGATCGCGCCATCATGGAGGTGGCCGAAGCGATTCCGGACACGCGCGAGCGTCTCAACTATGTGGTGGGCAAAACCTCGCAGGCGGCGGATCGCGCGCTGACCAGCGTCGAGATCGCCCGTCCGCTGCAGGTGGAGCTCGGCGAGCGTGCCAGCGCCCTGAGCGCGCGCTGGGATGCCTGGTTTGACGAGCCGCAGCCGCTGTCGCAGGCGCGCGAACTGGTGATCGACACCCGCGCGTTTCTCGCCGCTACGCCGGAAATTACCCGGCAAACCAACGAGCAGCTGATGGCGATCATGATGGCGCAGGATTTCCAGGATCTCACCGGTCAGGTGATTCAGAACATGATGACGCTGATTGAGAGCGTCGAGAACGAACTGATTCAGGTGCTGATTGAGAACATGCCGGAGATTCTGCCAAGTGCCATGCTGCATAACACCAGCCTGAAGAATGGCCCGCAGATCGATCAGTCACGCGCCGGCGTCGTGGCGACCCAGGAGCAGGTGGATGACCTGCTGGATTCCCTCGGGTTTTAAGCGTTCGGGTTGAAACATGGCAGACGAGAGCGACGTCGAAAAAACCGAAGACCCCACGCCCCAGCGGCTGGCAAAGGCACGGGAAGAAGGACAGATCCCGCGCTCGCGCGAGCTGACCTCGGTGCTGTTGCTGCTGGTGGGCTGGGGCTTGTTGCTGTTGGGTGGCGAGCGGCTGGCGCATCAGCTGCTGGCGCTGTTACAGCAGGGTTTACAGATTGAGCGCGCCAGTGCGTTCGACCCACAGCAGATGCTGCTGCAGGCTGGTGCGCTACTTAAGCTGGCGCTGCTGGCCATGCTGCCGCTGGCGGCCGGTCTGTTGCTCACTGCCCTGTGCGCCCCGGCCCTGCTCGGCGGCGTGACGCTGAGCGCGAAAGCCATCAAGCTGGATGTCACCCGCCTGTCGCCGCTGAAAGGCCTGAAGCGCATGCTGTCGGCGCAAACGCTGAGCGAACTGCTGAAAGGCGTGCTGAAAGTGACGCTGGCGGCGGTGGCCTGCGGCGTGTTTCTGCTGGCCAACAAAAACGCCTATATCCATTTGCTGTGGCAGCCCCCCGGCAGCGGCGTGCACGACGGCCTGCGCCTGCTGTCGCGCTGCCTGCTGCTGGTGGTACTGGCCGCGCTGCCGATGGTCGGCTACGACATCTTCTGGCAGCTAATCAGCCACCTGAAAAAGCTGCGCATGAGCCGCCAGGAGATTCGCGACGAATTCAAACAGAGCGAAGGCGACCCGCACGTGAAAGGACGCATTCGCCAGATCCAGCGCAACGCCGCGCGCAGCCGCATGATGGCCGATGTGCCAAAAGCGGACGTGATCGTCAACAACCCGACGCACTATTCGGTGGCCCTCGCCTACAGCGAAGACAAGATGGCCGCGCCGGTGGTGCTGGCAAAAGGTGCGGGCGAAATCGCGCTGCGCATCCGCGAAGCAGCCAGCGCACATGCCATCCCGATGCTGGAAGCGCCGCCGCTGGCGCGGGCGCTGTATCGCCACTGCGAAATCGGTGAAGCCATCCCCGCCAGTCTGTATACCGCCGTGGCGGAAGTGCTGGCCTGGGTCTACAGCCTGCGCCGCTGGCGTAAAGGCTACGGCCTGGCGCCGCAAACCCCTGCTAATCTTCCGGTGCCCGCGGCGCTGGATTTTGCCCGTGAGAACCCTGAGTGATGTCCAGTTTAACCACCAAACTTCGCCTGCCCAATCTGCGCCAGACACAGTGGCAGATCCTCGCCGGTCCGGTGCTGATCATGACCATCATGGCGATGATGATTCTGCCGCTGCCGCCGTTTGTGCTGGATCTGCTGTTTACCTTTAACATCGTGCTGTCGCTGATGATCCTGCTGGTGGCGATGTTCACCCAGAACACGCTGGATTTTTCCGCCTTCCCTACCGTGCTGCTGTTTTCCACGCTGCTGCGGCTGGCGCTGAATATCGCCTCGACGCGCGTGATTCTGATGAACGGCCATACCGGCGACAGTGCGGCCGGTCAGGTAGTGGAAGCGTTCGGCCACTTTCTGGTGGGCGGCAATTTCGCCATCGGCATTATCGTGTTCGTTATTCTGATCATCATTAACTTTATGGTGATCACCAAAGGCGCCGGACGTATTGCCGAAGTCGGCGCGCGCTTTGTGCTGGACGGCATGCCCGGCAAGCAGATGGCGATTGATGCCGACCTGAACGCCGGCATTATCGGCGAAGAGGAGGCGCGCCGCCGTCGTCAGGACGTCACGCAGGAGTCGGATTTTTACGGTTCTATGGACGGTGCCAGCAAATTTGTGCGCGGCGACGCCATCGCCGGGCTGCTGATCATGGCCATCAATATTCTCGGCGGGCTGGTGATTGGCGTCGGCCAGCACGACATGAGCTTCGGCGATGCCGCCACGACTTATACCCTGCTGACCATCGGCGACGGCCTTGTGGCGCAGATCCCCGGGCTGATCATCTCTACCGCCGCCGGCGTGATTGTGACGCGCGTGGCCAGCGAGCAGGATGTCGGCGAACAGATGGTCAGCCAGCTGTTCCGCAATCCGCGCGTAATGGTGCTGGCGGCCGGGGTGATTGGTCTGTTGGGGATGATTCCGGGCATGCCGAACCTGGTGTTTCTGCTGTTTACCGCCGCGCTGCTGGCGCTGGCGTGGTGGCTGCGCGGCAAAGAGGGCCAGCCGGATGCCGCCGCGCAGGATAAAGCGCAGCGTGCCGCTGAGGCGAAAAGCGCCGAGGCGGCGCAGGTGAGCGAAGCCTCCTGGTCGGATGTGGAGATCGAAGATACGCTGGCGCTGGAGGTCGGCTACCGGCTAATCCCGATGGTCGACAGTGACCAGCAGGGCCAGCTGCTGACGCGTATTCGCGGCATCCGCAAGAAATTCGCCCAGGAACGCGGTTTTCTGCCGCCGTCGGTGCACGTGAAAGATAACCTCGATTTGCCGCCCACCCACTACCGCATTCTGCTCAAAGGTGTCGAAATTGGCCGCAGCGAAAGCTTCCCGGATCGCTGGATGGCGATCGATCCCGGCTGCGCCGAAGGTGACATCGCCGGGACGCCGTGCCAGGAACCGGCGTTTGGTCTGCCGGCGGTGTGGATTGATGAAGTGATGCGCGAGCAGGCGCAGACGCTTGGCTACACCGTGGTCGATCCCAGTTCGGTGATCGCCACTCACCTCAACCAGCTGATCGCCACCCACGTCGAGGAGCTGTTTGGCCGGCAGGAGGCGCAACAGCTGCTGGATCGCCTGACCAAAGAGATGCCAAAGCTGGTTGAGGATCTGATCCCCGGCGTGATCTCACTCACCACCTTCCATAAGGTGCTGCAGAATCTGCTGACCGAACAGCTGTCGATTCGCGACATGCGCACCATCATCGACACGCTGGCCGAATTTGCGCCGCAGCTGAGCGATGCCGACGACTTAACTGCCCAGGTGCGGGTGCGGCTCGGCCGCGCCATCACCCAGCAGTGGTTCCCGGGGAATGATGAACTGCAGGTGATTGGCCTGGATCTCAATCTTGAGCGCCTGCTGATTCAGGCCACGCAGAACGGCAGCCCGATCGAGCCCGGCATCACGGAAAAGCTGATCAAACACACGGAGAAAGCCATCCTGCAACAGGAAGCGATTGGGGCACCGCCGGTGCTGCTGGTGAATCAGCCGCTGCGTCTGATGCTGTCGCGCTTTTTGCGCCGCGTATTCCCGCAACTGGCGGTGCTGGCCAGCCAGGAGATCAGCAGTAATCGCAGCGTGCGCATGACCTATCTGATTGGCGGTCCGGAGTGAAAAAGCGCGCCCTGCTGCTGCTGATCAGCGCGCTGCCGTTCGGCGCACAGGCCGCCGGGTCGTGGCAGGCCACGCGGGCGGGTGGTCAGCTGCAGGTTGGCGGTCAGCTGCTGACCACCCCCGAACTGCGCGCACCGCGCGCGCTGCCGCCTGCGGCCAGCGTGACGCAGCTCAGCTGGCGGATTACGCTGCTGCGCGCGGCACCGCCGGGACTGGGTATTAAGCTGTGCAGCGTGGATCGCTGTCTCAGGCTGGAGGGATTACAGGGTACGCTGCGGCCTGGTGCGCACTTTGCGGCGGCCGGTCCGTTTCGCTTTGTTTATAGCGTGGCCAGTAAAGGCGCGCTGTTACCGCAGGTGCAGATCGTCAGTAATCAGCTGACGGTGAATTATCGTTAAGCAACAAGACGCTTTATCAGCCGCTTTAAACGGCAGATAAAACGCCCTGCGCGTTAGTGCATGCGTGTGGGCAACAGGCTGGCATACGCCTGGGTACACTGTTTGCCGCGTCCCAGCGCCACCATCTCCTGCTTCAGCGTCGTCAGCCGCTGGCTCAGCGCCTGCATCATCTCGTTTTCATTATCCAGCAGCGTTTGCAGAATTTGCTTCAGCTCTTCACGCTCGCACGCTTCCAGCGTCGGCTGGTGCTGCATCAGCTGATTGAGCTGCACCACATAGTTTTCTGCCAGCCGGGAGAAGTCCTGCCAGCTGCCCTGACGCGCCATCTCCAGCAGCGACAGGTTCAGTAAAAAAATCTGTTCATATTCAGATGTCAGTCGGGAATTAGCCATGGCGGGTCGCTTTTACCTTGGGTTCAATCTCTTTCCAGGTGCGGGAAAGCGTGGCGATAACGTCAATCGCGGCGGGCAATTCTGCCGCTGAATGGGTGAGATTGGCTTTCAGCAGGGTGCGCGAGACGTAGTCGTACAGACTCTCCAGCTGCTGAGCGATTTCGCCACCGACCTCATGATCCAGCGCCGGGCGCAGACCGTTATCGATGATATTGATGGCGCGCGACAGCATTTCGCCGCGCCGCGCCACGTTGCCTTTCTCAAAGTAGATGCGCGCGCGCTGCATGGCGTTGAGCGCGCCATCCAGCAGCATGGTAATCAGTTGATGCGGTGACGCGCCCGCCAGCTGTGTTTCCAGATCCAGGCGCGCATAGCTGTGCCGTCCGGCCGGTGAATACATAATGACTCCGTTATCTGACCGACGGCGCCGTGCGCCGCCGCGGAAGCTATCACAGGGTGGCAATCACCGAGGAGAGCTGGTTACTCATACTGTTCATCTGCGCCATGGTCTTTTCCAGCGCGATAAACTGCTGCCGATAGCGCTCGACGTTTTTGTCGATCAGCGCCTGGGTACGATCAATCTGCTCCTGCATGCGCTTGACCTGCTCATCCAGTCCATCAGTGGCCAGCTTGATCGCGCCTTTATCCTTTGAGGTGCCATCGCCGAGGTACTGATCGAAGATGGCGTTGAGCTGGCCGGCGATGCCGTTTTTTTCGCCCCGCCCCATGAACATTTCGCCGATCGCTTCGGGATGATCGGCCACCGCCGCATCGAGTTTTTTCTCGTCGAGGCGCATTTCGCCGCTGGCGGTGTCGATAGTGATGCCAATATCGGCCAGCGACGACACCTCTGCCGTGCCCTCACCCACCACGCCGTTAATCGAGGTGCGGATTTCACTCATCATGCCGCGCAGCATGATGTCGCCCATCAGCACGCCGTTGCTGCCGCCGCCGTCTTTTTTCGCGCCGTCCTGGTCAAACTTGCTGGCAGTGCCCACCAGTTTTTGCAGCGCGTTGTACTGCTCAACGAAGCTCTTCAGCGTAGTTTTGATGGCGCTGTTATCTTTGGTCAGGGTGAGCTGTTCGCCTTCCACCTGATCTTTGGATTTGGCCTTGAGCTCCAGCGTCACGCCATCGATGATGTCGGAGATATTGTTGCTGGAGCGGGTGTATTTGATGCCGTCGACGCTCAGTTCGGCGTTTTTGGCCGCGACTTTCTCTTCGATGCTGCCGGTCTGGGTATTGAGCAGGCCATCGAGCTTATCGTCGCCGGTCACCGCAACTGACATCCTGCCGTCTTCTCCGGATTTCTTCGCGGTGAGCACCAGCTGGTAGCCATCATCGGTGCGCTGCACCGAGGCCGTGACGTCGCCATCGGCGTTATTGATTTTTTTGGCGATCTGCTCCAGCGAAGTTTCATCTTTGCTCAGCTCGATATCCAGCTTTTCACCGTCACCGGTGGTGATGGTCAGGGTGCGTGTTGCCTCATCGCCGCCCAGCAGCTGATCCTTTTTCTCCTGCCCCGCCGTCGCCAGTTTGTGCGCGGCGGCCAGCTCGTGGACCACCACTTTATGGGTGTTGGCGCTGGCACCTTTACCGAGCGTCACGGTGAAGGCGTCGTTTTTGCCCGGCGTCAGCGTGCTGAAGCCGTTATCGGTCAATCCCTTTACGCTGTCTTTTAATTTATCCAGCGCGCTGCTGATTTGCCCCCACGCGGATATTTTGCCCTGATAATTGGTTTGCAGAGTGGCGTAAGGTTTTAATCGGGTCAGCTCTGCCTGCTGGATCTGTTCCAGCATTGCGCCGGTATCAATGCCAGAGCCGATACCGAGCGATGAGAAGCCTGCCATATGATTCTCCCTATAATCGAGGTGTGCAGCAATTCGCTGTGTCTATTAAGGACATCGGGGATTGCGCCAATAAGTTTAATTTTTTCCCTTTCGCCTGCACATAAAAATTCACCGCCGCCACAGAGTCGTGCGCTTATCCGGCTATTAATTTTTCACCACCAAAAACAAAGCGCTTAATTAGCGCCAGAAGTGTGCGTATTTCGCAGGTTTGATACAGCGTGCAATTTTTTGCTGAAAAAATATTTTAGGGAATTCATCCAGCACCGATGGAATAGGTAAGCGTCAGCGCGACGCATTGTATTTTCTCAGCACGTTGTGGTTATTTTAATTCAATAAGGAAACATCATGGCCCAGGTCATTAATACCAACGCACTCAGCATGGTTGCTCAGAACAACCTGAACAAATCTCAGGGCTCTCTGGGCACCGCGATCCAGCGCCTCTCTTCCGGTCTGCGTATTAACAGCGCCAAAGACGATGCTGCCGGTCAGGCCATCAGCAACCGTTTCACCGCCAGCATCACCGGTCTGTCACAGGCATCACGTAACGCCAACGACGGTATCTCCATCGCGCAGACCACTGAAGGTGCGCTGAATGAGGTGAACGATAACCTGCAGAATATCCGCCGTCTGGCGCTACAGGCGCAGAATGGCACCAACTCTGAGTCTGACCGTAAGTCAATCCAGGAAGAGATCAGCTCGCGCCTGTCAGAAATCAACCGTATCTCTGAGCAGACCGAATTCAACGGCGTGAAAGTGCTGGGCGAAGATCAGTCTCTGAAGTTCCAGGTAGGCAAAAACGATGGCGAAACCATTGAGATCAACCTGAGCAAAATGAACACCGAAACCCTCGGCCTGGACAAGCTGGATATCTCGAAACTTTCTAACTCGACCAAACTGGCGGCAGGTACCACGCTGAAAGGCAAAGCGGGCGCTGACGACGTGGAAGTGAAGCTGGATGACGCCACGCTGAAAGCGGCGAAAGATGCAGCCTTCACCGCCACCGGTTCAGGTGATATCTATAAATACACCGACGATGCGGGTAAAGATGTATTTGTGGCGATTGGTAAAGATGATAAAGGCGCTGATGTGGCCACTGTCATGACGCCAACGTTTGATGCCGCGGGCACCGTGACCTTCGCGAAAGGCGCCGATGCAACTGAAGAGCAAATTCAGCTGGCTGCACCAAGCACGCTGAAAGACCTGGATGACGCGCTGGCACAGGTTGATACCCTGCGCTCACACCTGGGTGCGACACAGAACCGTTTTGCCTCGGTGATCACCAACCTCGACAGCACCGTGACCAACCTGGCAGAATCCCGTTCACGAATTCTGGATGCGGACTTCGCCTCAGAAGTTTCCACCATGAACCGCGCCAACATCCTGCAGCAGGCAGGTACCTCAGTACTGGCGCAGGCCAACCAGGTACCGCAGAACGTGCTGTCTCTGCTGCGTTAATCACTGATTTACCTGACGGTGCGCATGAATGCGCACCCTACAAAAATACGGTCAGCCGCCATTGGATCGCCATTCATGGTGATCACCAAAAACACGGCCAGCCGCCGTTGGGTCGCCATTCTGGTGATCACCAAAAACACGGCCAGCCGTTGCTGGGTCGCCATTTATGGCGACCATCAATAAACACCGCAATCCCCTGTAGGGTCGTCATTTATGGCGACCGTCAATAAACACCGCAATTCCCTGTAGGGTCGCCATTTATGGCGACCGTCAGACACCCGTCTGATTGGCTAAAAAACGCTGCCCGCGATAATCCGCCGGCAGCCTTTTTTTATGCCGCAAACTGCACGGAATGATGGGGGAGCGGTTACCCGTGCGGTTGCAAGGGCGCCGCAGCGCTGAGGTTTTTACGTCACGCCAGGAGATTCCCGCAGGACGCGGGAATCAGGCCGGGCCGGTCAGGATGACCGATACCGGCCGGTCCGTCCGGCGTGGCGGGAAAACCGCAGGTACCGCGCAGCGGCGCGAGGAGTTGCCCGGCAAGCGCACGGGTAGCCACTCCCTTACCCGACAGACATAAAAAAAGCCGCAACGCGATTACACGCTGCGGCATCAAAGTCAGCCTATCTTAATCAGGCCTGCGCGTTATCTGCCAGGCGCGCAATAATCTGCATCTCTTCGCTATTTAACAGCTTCTCAATATCCACCAGAATCAGCATCCGCTCATTGAGCAAACCGAGACCCAGCAAATATTTGGTCGACAGCGTGGCAGAGAAATCCGGCGCCGGACGAATCTGCTCATCATTTAACGCCAGCACGTCCGACACGCCATCAACCACAATGCCGACAATACGCTCGTGCAAATTCAGCACGATAATCACCGTATCCTGATTAATATCCGCCGCACCGAGCTGGAATTTCACACGCAGATCGACAATCGGCACAATCACGCCGCGCAGATTGGTCACGCCGGTAATAAACTCCGGCGCGTTAGGAATGCGCGTAACGCGATCGTAACCGCGAATCTCCTGCACCTTTAAAATTTCAATACCGTACTCTTCATTGCCGAGGGTAAAAATCAGATATTCGTGACCCATCTTATTATCGACCACCAGCTTATCTGTACCGACCAGATTCATTGCGTGCTCCCGCATTCATTTTTCATTCAGGCTTAACCGTGTTTGTGTTCGAGTTTCTGACTTTTTGCCAGCGTCGACAGACCGACGACATCGAGGATTAGCGCCACGCTACCGTCGCCGAGAATGGTGGCGGCGGAAACACCCGGCACTTTGCGATAGTTCATTTCCAGGTTCTTCACCACCACCTGATGCTGGCCAATCAGCTGATCCACCAGCAGCGCATAGCGGCAGCCGGCGCTCTGCACTATCACCGCAATCTTGTCGCGCGTCTGGCGCGGCGCACCGGGGATCGCAAACACCTGCTTCAGCTCAATCAGCGTCAGGTACTCACCGCGCACCTGCAGCAGCTGCTCATCGCCCGCCAGGCGGTTGAGCATGCTGTCAGACGGACGCAGCGACTCCATCACGCTGCTGAGCGGCAGCACATAGACTTCATCGCCAACCATCACCGACATGCCGTCAAGGATCGCCAGCGTCAGCGGTAAAATAATGCGGATGGTGGTACCGCGATCGGCTTCGGAATGCACCTCGACATGCCCGCCCATCGCCAGAATGTTACGGCGCACCACGTCCATGCCGACGCCGCGTCCGGAGACATCGGTCACCTGCTCGGCGGTCGAGAAGCCAGCGGCAAAAATCAGCATCCACACTTCTTCATCACTGGCATTATCACTGATGCTCAACCCCTGTTGGTGGGCGCGCGCCAGGATCTTCTCGCGGTTCAGCCCGGCGCCGTCATCGGTCACCTCAATGACAATATTGCCGCCGTGATGCTCCGCTGACAGCGTCAGGTTACCTTTCGCCGGTTTACCCTTCTGCACGCGCACCTCAACCGGCTCGATGCCGTGATCGAGGCTGTTGCGCACCAGATGCGTGAGCGGATCGATGATGCGTTCAATCAGGCTCTTATCCAGCTCGGCGGAACCGCCCTTCAGCGTCAGCTCGATCTCTTTCTGCAGCTTACCGCCGAGGTCGTGCACCAGACGCGGAAAACGGCTGAACACGTACTCCATCGGCATCATGCGCACCGACATAACCGACTCCTGCAGATCGCGCGCGTTGCGCTCCAGCTGGCCGATACTGCTGAGTAATGCATGATGATGCGCCGGATCAAGCACCCCGGACAGCTGCGACAGCATCGCCTGGGTAATGATCAGCTCGCCGACCTGATTGATGATCTGATCGACCTTCTCCACCGCCACGCGAATACTGCCTGATTCGGCGGCAGCGGCGCGCGGTGCGGCTGTTGCCTGGCGTGCGCTGACCGTCTCCGCCACCGCGCTGGCCGGCGCGCTCAGAACCGGGGCAGCCGGTTCCGCTTTGACGCTGACGCTGATTTGTCCGGCGTCCAGCACAAAGCACAGCACCGCGCTGATCTCCTCCGCCGACGCCGTGCTGCGCAATTCAACCTGCAACTGCGTGTCACTACTATCCTGCTGCACCACCGCACCGAGGTGCGCCAGCTCTTCCAGCAGCAGCGCCTGTTCGTTTTGCGCCACCTCGCGCAGCGTCACCACCAGCGTCTGCTCATCAGCGCCGGACGGTGCCACGACCGTGACCGGCTGCGGCTCAACCGCCGCGACCGGCGGCTGTTTATCCGCCAGCGCAATCTGGCGCAGCGCTTCGCAGATGGCGTGAAAACTGGCCTGATCGGGCTGTTGCGAGGCTTTATACGCATCGAGCTGACTTTGCATAATGTCTTTGCTTTCCAGAAACAGATTGATGATGTTGCTGGTGAGCGACAGCTTGCCCTGCCGCGCGTCATCCAGCAGGTTTTCCATGATGTGCGTGGTTTCCTGCAACACGGTAAAACCAAAGGTGCCGGCGCCGCCTTTGATGGAGTGCGCGGCACGGAAAATCGCGTTAAGCATCTCTTTGTCAGGCGCCGCCACGTCAAGCAACAGCAGATGTTGTTCCATATCTGCCAGCAGCTCGTCGGCTTCTTCAAAGAAGGTTTGGTAAAAATCACTGACGTCCATTCGGGGTAACCTGTTTACTGTTCAGAGGCGGGCATGGGTTGCGGTGAAATCGCGGGTGATAGCGTGCGCAGCGTGGCAGCGACCTGCGGATCAACCGCAGCCGCGCTGTCTTCCGCCACGATGGCGCGCGCTTTGAGCGCGCTGAGCACCAGCAGGCTGATGCGCCGGTTAGTGGGATCATCCGGCGGCAGATCGCTCAGGCTCAGCATGCTGGCGCTGCCAATCACGCGTAAAAATTTCTGGCTGGCCAGGCCGGCGGCTACCATCACCCGGCGCGAGGCATTGGCGCGATCGCTGGAGAGCTCCCAGTTGCTGTAACCGGCCTCGCCGCCGCTGTAGGGCAGTGAATCGGTATGACCGGTCACGCTAATCTGGTTGGGGATGGCATTCAGCACCGGCACAATCGCCTGCAGAATGCCGCGCATCCAGGGTTCAACCTGCGCCTGGCCAATGCGAAACATCGGCCGATCGCGGGTATCGACAATCTGAATCAGCAGGCCATCCGTCGTCAGCGAGAGACGTAAGTTGGAGGTATAAGGCGTCAGGCGCGGGTCCTGCTGCATCAGCGCCTGCAGCTGCTCAAGGCTGTGCTGCAGCGCCTGCTGTTGTTGCTGCTGGTCAATCTGCTCCAGCTTATAACGCAGCGCCTCGCCCTCCTGCTTCATCGGATCTTCTCCGCCGCCGGGGATGGCACTGCTGCTCAGGCTGGCTTTGTCACCGTGCGACAGCGCCACTTTCAGCGGCGTTTTGAAATAGTCGGCGATGCCCTGACGCTGCTCCGGCGTCGCGGTGGAGAGCAGCCACATCACCATAAAAAACGCCATCACCACCGTCATAAAGTCGGCGTAGGCGATTTTCCAGGAGCCACCGTGATGGGCGTGTTTCTTCGGTTTGCGCTTGCGCACCACGATGATGGGAGGCGGGGAATTCATGATTTTTCTTCCGCACTGCCGCTATCACTAAACTTCACCTGCTGGACATGTTCTTCCAGCTCGACAAAATCCGGACGCTCGGTGGAGAACAGCGTCTTGCGGCCAAACTCGACGGCAATTTGCGGCGCGTAACCGTTCAGGCTGGAGAGCAGCATCACCTTAATACACTGCAGCATTTTGATGTGCTCGGCGCTCTTCTGCCGCAGCAGTGAAGCCAGCGGCAGGATAAAACCGTAGGCCAGCAGAATACCGAGGAAGGTACCGACCATGGCGTGCGCAATCAGGATGCCCAGCTCGGCCGCCGGACGATCCGCCGCAGCCAGCGCGTTGACCACGCCCATCACCGCCGCCACGATGCCAAACGCCGGAAAGGCGTCGCCGATGCTGTTAAGGCTGTGCGCCGGCACTTCATGCTCGTGCTCCAGCGTTTCAATCTCGACGTCCATCAGCGCTTCGATCTCGAAGGCATTCATGTTGCCACTCACCATCAGGCGCAGATAATCGACCAGAAAATTCAGCAGCGTTTTGTCGGCCAGCAGGCGCGGATAGGCGGAAAAGATCTGACTGTTGGCCGGATCTTCGATGTCTTTTTCCAGCGCCATTAATCCGCCGCGCCGGCTTTTGCTCAGCAGCAGGAACATCATCGCCATCAGATCCATGTAGATGGCTTTGTTATAGCGTGAGCCGCGCAGCAGCGAGGGAACGGCTTTAAGCACCGCTTTCAGCGCCTTGCCATTGTTGCCGACGATAAAGGCACCGACTCCGGCACCGCCGATAATTAACAGCTCGGTGGGCTGATACAGCGCGCCGAGCTGGCCACCGGTCAGGGCAAAGCCGCCAAACACCGTGAGCAGAACCACCAGATAACCGAGAAGAACTAACACGTGACTTCCTTCAAAGTAACTGCCGCGCCGCCGGGGTTAGCCGGCGTGCCATTGCAGGGCGGCAAACGGCGCGCTGCACTGGTTGTGCACCACGTCAGGGTATTTTTTTACCGCACGTGACGGCGGAGAACACAGGCTGCAAACAAAGGGATCGCGCGCGCTGTCTTTGGTCACCACGAAGCCGCCGCCGCAGCAGTCGCACTGCTTGTACTGGATAATGCCGCAGTCAATGAAACGCAGCAGCGTCCAGGCGCGGGTCAGCCCCAGCACCTGTTTTTCTCCGGGCGTGGCTGGACACTGTTCGAGATAAAGACGGTAGGCTTTTAACGTGGCCTCAATCGGCCGGAAATGTTCGGTTTTTTGCAGATAGAGGTAAATATTGTAAAACATCGACGAATGAATATTCTGTTCCCACGCCATAAACCAGTCTTCGGAGAAGGGCAGCATGCCTTTCGGCGGCGGCTCGCCGCGCAGTTCTTTATAGAGTTTCAGTAAACGGCGACGGCTCAGCTGGGTTTCACTCTCCAGCACCTGCATGCGTGCACCCAGTGAAATCAGCTCCATGGCAATATTCACTTCACGCACTTCATTAAGAATACTTTTCTCGTTCATCACGATTGCCTTATTGTGCCGCAGCATTGGTTTCACTCAGTGAGTTCAGTAAATTGGTCGACAGAATAATACCGGTATGAATCTGCTGCAGCGCTTCAATACGCGAATCTTTGGTCAGGTTATCAATCACCACATCATCATCGACCCGCAGGCGGCAAATAAGCTGATTGGTAGAAGCCAGTTTAATCAGCTTGGGCAGCGGCAGATTTTTCAGCATATCGATGGTGGCGTCATTCAGGCCGAGGCGAAAACCTGCGGCGACTTTGTCCTGACGGATCAGTTGTTGTGCCAGTAATAAATAGGAAAGATTAATATCGTGGATGCTTTGAATATGTTCGTTATCGTGAGTCATGACGATTTCCTGACAGGCCAGGTGATTAATCCGGCGCTAAGGTCTTATTCCAGGCATTCAGATGCAGGGCGTCCTGAGCAGAATAATGCTCACGGTGAAAACAAGCTCTGACATGTAAATGCGTTATGCCGATGATTCGAAGAAACGTTACAAACATCCCATTTTAATAACATTTCACGTTGCGCAAACCCCATCGTACCGTATTCGTACTGTGACAGCGGCTGAATGATGCAGCTATAAAGTGAATCGGTTCAGCTGAATGTCTGAGCAAATGGTAGCGCATCGATTCTGTCAAAAACAAGAAATAAGACAAACCTTAAATACCGCTCTAACCTTATGATTACCAAGCTTAATGTAAGATTAATTTGTCAAAGATAGCATTATTAAAGCATTAATCCCAGCTGCAAAATGGCGGCCTAACTCTTTAGGATTAATCGGGGAAAAGGTCTTTTCTTACCCGATTACCGCGCCTCGCGGGCATCCAGTCTGGCGCGTAAACGCTTGATGGCCTGGCTGTGCAACTGGCTCACCCGCGTTTCAGTGAGATCCAGCAGCGATGCGACCTCACGCATATTCAGCTCCTGCTGATAATAGAGGCTCAGTAACAGCTGCTCGCGCTGCGGCAGGAATTTAATTTCCGCACTGATGCGCGCCGCCATATTCTGCTGCAGCAGGCCATGCAGTGGATTGAGCTGTTCGTGCTCGGCTTCCGGTTTTTCAAAGGCATCGGCAAATTCCTCCTGCAGTTCGTCCAGCGAATAGATCTGGCTGAGATTGGTATCATGCAGCATGGCGTGATATTCCTGCAGGCTGATACCCATTTCCCGCGCAATCTCTTTTTCTTCCGCCGCTGCCCCGGTTTGTTGTTCCAGCCGCTGAATGACCGCGGCCATTTCTCTGGCATGGGTGCGTACGCGTCGCGGCACCCAGTCACGCTCGCGTAATTCATCCATCAGCGCCCAGCGCACACGCTGAATAATATAGGCGCTTATTGCCACGCCTTTTTTTGGATCGAAGCTGTCAATGGCGGATAAAAAACCCAGCGAGCCGGCCTGAATTAAATCGTCGAGTTCTACGCTGGCCGGCAGGCGTACCTGCAGACGCAGCGCTTCCTGACGGACTAAATGTCCGTAACGCTTCCACAGGTCATTTTTATTTTCAACGCCGCTGGAGGTGTAAATACCGTTCACAATCTCTGATTCTCCTGTAAACCGGAGAGCCATTATTGCGGAGAGGCGCAATATTACAAAGCGTGATAAGGCGTTATAATATTGCGCATTCCGCTGCTTTATCGGGGCGGGAATAACATAGTTAGCGGGAATAAATTAAAATGTTTCCCACTCGGCTTCCTGATGTTTAACCGGACGCAGCGCCGGCAGTGGTTTGCTGGCGCTAAACGCCCCTGGCTGATTATCCAGCGCAAACTGACTGACAATGTTCTCCAGCGTTTCCGACTGGCTCTCCAGATTGCTGGCCGCCGCCGCCGCCTCTTCCACCAGCGTGGCGTTCTGCTGCGTCACCAGATCCATCTCATTAACCGCCTGGGCGATCTGATTGATACCAGCGCTCTGCTCGTCTGACGCAAGGGTGATTTCACCCATGATATCGGTGACCTGGCTGACCGAGCTGACGATGTCGCGCATCACCGAGCTGGCGTTGCTGACCTGCAGCGTACCGGTTTCCATGATTGCCACGGTGTTGACGATCAGCTCATTGATCTCTTTCGCCGCGTCGGCACTGCGGCGCGCCAGGTTACGCACCTCTTCCGCCACCACTGCAAAGCCACGTCCCTGCTCACCGGCGCGCGCCGCTTCCACCGCCGCGTTAAGCGACAGGATGTTGGTCTGGTTGGCAATGCTGTCAATCACGCCGTTGATATCGGCGATCTGGCGCGAACTCTTGCTGATCTGCTGCATGATCTCTTCCAGTCGCGTCATCACTTCGCCGCCGCTGCGCGCGTTTTTGCTGGCGCTGTCGGCCAGCTGGCGCGCGTTATGCGCGTTGTCAGCATTCTGGCGCACGGTGGTTTTGATCTCTTCCATGCTGGCGGCCGTCTGCTGCAGTGCTGAAGCCTGCTCTTCGGTGCGTGACGAGAGATTATTATTACCGTTGGCGATCTCCTGCGCATTGGCATAAATGCGCCCGACGCCCTCACGAATACCGGAAACCGTGGTGATCAGCGACACGCGCATCGCCTCCAGCTCTTTCAGCATCAGGCCCAGCTCGTTCTCATTGCCCGCTTCGATGCGCTGCGTCAGATCGCCCTGCGCAATGCGCTGAATGGAGACGGTGGTATCCGCCATGCGCGTCACCAGCACGCGCTTCACCCAGATGCGCGCCAGCAACAGCAGCAGCGCCGAAATCAGCAGCATCACGATGGCCATGCCGACCATCTGACGATAATCGCTTTCGGCGCTGGCGATCAGCTGTTGGTTATAGCGGTCATTGATTTCACTGTACTGCGCCAGCCGTTCGCGCATCAGATTACGGTTATCGATTTCATGACGCAGGCCCTCAATCACGCTGAGCGGGTTCTCCAGCGAGTTAAGGTTGTTCTGCGCAATCGCCATCACCAGATCAAACTGCTTATCCAGCGCATTGGCCGCGGCCTGCTCTTCGTCACTGTTAAACGGCGTGCCGATGTAGGTATCCATGCCGCGACGCGCCAGTACCAGGCGCTCACGCACCTGCTCAACCGCCTGCTGGCTGACCGGACGATCGAGCGCTTTCTGCAACAGCATGCTGTGGATTTGCGCCAGCGAGCCGTTGATGTTGAACATCGCATCCTGCATCGCGTTATTGTTGACGGTCGAGACCTGCGCCTCTTCGAAGTTGGCTTTGTTGGAGACCGCTTTCAGCACGCTGAACGCCAGCGCCACCACCAGCATGGCGGTGAAAAAGGCGATGATACTGGTGATCGCGGTAGCGATTTTGAGATTCTTAAACATAGTGTCCTCTGACGCCGCTCCGGCGTCTGGTGAAAGATGAAGCCTTAGCGCGTCATGTTGAACAGCGACATTTTTTGCATGCTCTGAAACACCATCATCGAGGCGTTCAGCGAGAATTCTGACATTTTCGACTGGCCAATCAGACCGATCAGAGTGTCGTAATCCGAGCCCACGGTCTGCTCCAGCCGCGCGGTGAGATCCAGCTGCTGGGTGGCTGCCGACTGATCCAGCGCGTCCAGCTGCTGCAGTCGGGTACCGACTTCCGCCTGCAGCTTGCCGAGGTTATCGATGCCTTTGCGCACCGAGCCGCTGACCTCCTCCAGCGTGCTGCGCAGCGCGCTGCGGTCCGCGTCATCGTTAACCGGCTGTTTCAGTGCTTCGATAGCTTTATCCAGCTGCTGCAACAGATCGTCGGCGCTGCCACTCATAAACAGCTCGCGCCCGGTATGGCCCAGCGCCATCTCCACGTTGTCCGCCACCTGGCCTGACAGCGCAGTGTCGCCGCCGCGATAGTTGCCGTTGTCGTCAAACGGCGCCTGACCGGTTTTGTAGCCGGCAAAGATCGGATTCCCCTGGCCGTCGCGCGCGTTGCCCAGATCGCGCAGGCTGTTGCGAATGCCTTCCAGTTCGGTGGCCAGCGCGGCGCGGTCGGCATCTGACACACCGTCGTTGCCCGCCTGCACCAGTTTTTCCGTCAGGTTTTTGGTCAGCACGTTGCCGATGGAACCCAGCGTGTGGTCCTCCAGCTCCAGCGCCGCGCGCGCCGACTGGCGGGCGCTGTCGAAACGGCCGATTTGCGCCAGCGCGTCCTGTAACAGCACCGCCTGCGCCGCCGCGGCCGGATCGTCCGACGGCGTCAGCACGCTTTTATTGCTTGCCAGCCGGTTGTAGATCTCGTTGCCGGCGCTGACGCCGCGCGAAAAGCTGTTGAGATTGTTTTGATACTGGAAAAGTGTGCTCAGACGCATTTCCACCTCCCTTAAATGATTGCGCTTCAGCGCAGGCTTAACAGCGCGTCAAACAACGTGTTCGCGGTTTGCAGCACCTGACTGTTGGCCTGGTAGTACTGGGTGTACATCTGCAGGCTGATGTACTCTTCGTTGAGATCGACGCCGGCAATCGCCTGCTGCTCCATCGCCGCCGCTTCCAGCGCTTTGGCGCTCTGGGTGGCATCGCTTTCTGCCGCCGAGGCGGTGGCGCCGACGCGCCCGACGAGGCTGGAATAGGCTTCGCTCAGCGTTGCTTTCCCGACCAGCGCTTCGGTCTGGATCGCCAGCATTTTTTTGAGGTTTTCATTGTTGGTTTTGTCGTCGGCATCGGCGGATCCCGAGGCGGCAATGCCGTCACCGTTGCTCAGCGCCACCTGCAGGCGCGCCGCCACGTTATCCAGTGGATTGAGGCTAAAGCTGTCGCCCGGACTGGCCCCCGGCGTCACGCTGATGCTCAGGCCGTCAAACTGCAGCGCCCCGGTGTTGGCGTCCACCGTGTGCGGCACCACGCGGCCATCGCGGCTTTTCACCTGCCAGTCACCGCTGTCGGTCATGCTCAGGGTGTAGCCGCCGGTTTGCACCTGGCTGATATCGCTGAAGCTGACATCCAGCGTGGCGCTGCCGCGGTTGTTGCGGTTGGCTTGCGCCACCGGCTGCGGAATGTTGAAAATATCGCCACCGGGCTTGCCCGCCGCGTCGTAACCGTCACGGTTCACCGTGTTGAAACGCTGCGCCATCTGCAGCGCCAGCTGGTTCAGTTCATCACGCGCCTGCAGCAGATCGTTATTGCGGAAGGTAAACAGGCCGCCGAGTTTGCCGTGCGACAACTTGCTCTCATCCAGCCGCTGTTCGTTACCGGCGGAATCGCGGTACATCACCACGGTTTTCAACGGATCTTCCGCCGATGGTGCGGTCGACAGCGTATAAGCACTGTGGCCGTTGACCAGTGGGAAGCCGTTTTCCAGCGTGACGTCGACCCGCCCGGTGGCGCTGTTTTCACTGACGCGAATCCCCACCTGGCCGCTGAGTTTATTCAGCAGGCCGTCGCGCAGGTCGAGCAGGTCGGCCGGCAGATTGCCGGTCTGGCCGTGAATCTTGCCAATCTCTTCATTCAGGCTGGCCAGCTGGCGCGTGACGTCGTTGATGTCGGTCACACTCTGTTCAATCTGGCTGTTACTGCTTTTCTGCAGGCCGTTCAGCGCCTGGCCCTGAGTGTTAAGCTGCGAGGTCAGCGCGGTGAATTGCAGATAAGCCGCCTGGCGCGCCGACGCGCTGGAGGCATCGCCATTCAGCGTTTCCAGCCCTTTAAACAGATTATTCAGGGAAACCGAAAAGTTAGCGTTGTCGTCACCGAACAGCTTGTCAATCTGGCTGAGCTGCGACAGCCGCCCGTCATGCTGCATAAAGCTGCTGTTGGCGTCGCGCAGCTGCTGATTGGCAAAGCCGCTGTAAGCGCGTTCGATGCCGTTAATCTGCGTGCCGTAACCAAAAAAACCGTTGGCGGTGGTGCGGCCACCGGCTTCGCCGAACTGCGCGCTCTGGCGGCTGTAGCCGGGGGTCATGGCATTGCTCAGGTTATTGCCGACAACGTGCAGTGCCGTCTGCGCGGCGCCCAGACCATTTCTGGCCAGATACATCAGATTCATGGTTTCCCCGTACAATCGGTCAAATTGAGACAAATCCCTACTCAACCCATCGGTGATTACAGAAATTTCTGAAATAAAAAATCAGAACAGCGTTGAGAGATCGGTTTGATAGGCGCTGACGCTGGCGCTCACCGTGCTTTTTACCCGCTGCATAATGCTGATCAGTTTGCTGGCGTAGTGCGGATCGGTGGCGTAGCCGCTGTGCTGCAACGCCTGCGCCGCCTGCTCGCCGCTGGCGGCGTCAGTAACCGCCCGGTAGCGCGGGTTGTCAGCGATGAAGCGCGCGTAATCACTCAGCGCCTCGCTGAAGGAGTCATAGACGCGGAACGCGGCGCGGGTTTTGGTCGCGACGCCATCGATAAACTCGGTGGTAGTAATGTCGGTGGTTTTGCCCTGCCAGTCGGGTGAGGCTTTGATGCCAAACAGGTTGTAGCTGCGCTCGCCGCTGGCGGTGCGGATTTCGCCCCGGCCCCAGCCGGACTCCAGTGCGGCCTGAGCAATAATCAGATGGTGATCGATGCCGGTACGCTGTGCCACCGCCAGCGCCGGCTGCATCAGCTGACGGATAAAGTCGTGGCGATCGCCGCCCGCCGCGCTGTTGAGCGGTGCCACCAGCGCGGGCAGCAGGGTCACCGCCGGTTGCGCCGGCTGCGGCGCCAGGCTTTGACTCAGGCGCTGCATCACCTCCGGCACACGGGTGCCTGCGGTCTGGTTCACCGTCTGCGGTAGCTCGCCCATCTGCTTTAGCATCATCTGCGCCAGCCCCAGCTCGCCGCGTCCCGCCACCTGCTGCGCCAGCTGCTGATCGTGCAGGGAGGTCATCATGTCGCCCGCCTGGCTCTGCAGCAAACCGCCGCCGAAGCTGGCCTGACGCATGCTTTTCAGCATCACCTGCACAAACAGGCCTTCCATTTCCCGCGCGGCGCTCTGCATCGCTCCGCGACCGTCGGCGCGCATCTGGCGCTTCAGCGCACTCAGTCCCTGCACATCAAACGCGGCGTAACGGTGTGGCGCGGTCATCAGTTGGTCTCCAGCCGGGCGCGCAGGCAGCCGGCGTTTTTCATTGACTGCAGAATCGACATCAGGTCATTCGGCGTCGCGCCGAGACGGTTTAAGGCGCGCACCACGTTGTTCAAATCGGTGCTGGTATTAACCTGCTGCAGCGAACCGCCCTGCTCGCGCACTGAGATTTCGGTGTTATTGGTCACCACGGTTTCGCCGCCGGCGAAGGGCGTATCGGGCTGACTGACTTCGCGGTTATTGAACACTTCTACCGTGAGATCGCCCTGCGCCACCGCGCAGGCATCCAGCGTGACGTGCCGGTTCATCACTACCGTACCGGTGCGCGAATTGACGATGACTCTGGCATCCATCACCGCCACCCGCAGCGGCAGGTTCTGCACCTCGGCGAGGAAACGCACCTTGGCCGCCGGTGTGGCAGGTACATACAGCCGCACGCTGCGCGCGTCTTCGGCCTGTGCCGCGCCGCTAAAGCGACGGTTAATGACGTCGCTGACCTGCTGCGCCACACTGAAATCTTCCTCGTGCAGCTGCAGGCGCAGCTCGCCCTGGCCGGCAAAATCCAGCGGCACTTCGCGTTCGACCGTCGCGCCGTTATCAATGCGCGCGCCGTTAAGCTGATTGACCTGTACCCGGTTACCGCCGCTCTGCGCGCCGGCACCGCTCACCAGCAGGTTGCCCTGCGCCAGCGCGTAAATCTGGTTGTCGGCGCCTTTCAGTGGCGTCATCAGCAGCGTGCCGCCGCGCAGGCTCTTTGCATTGCCGAGCGATGAAACCACCACGTCTATCTTCTCACCGCTGCGCGCAAACGGCGGCAGCTCAGCGGTTACCATCACCGCCGCGATGTTTTTCAGCTGCATATTGACGCCGGGCGGCACGGTAATGCCGAGCTGCGACAGCATGTTATTCAGGCTCTGGCCGGTGAACGGCGCCTGCATGGTCTGGTCGCCGGTGCCATCCAGACCGACCACTAAGCCATAGCCCATCAGCGCATTGCTGCGCACGCCCTGAATGCTGGCGATATCACGAATGCGTTCGGCGTGAAGCGTGGTGCTGCACAGCAGCATCAGCAGCAGACAGCGCATCAGAAAGGTGTTCATTGGTCGGTGCCTATAGCGGAGAGAGAGAAAGGAACAGCCGCTGCAACCAGCCCATCTGCTGCGCCTCATTGATATAGCCGTTGCCGACTTACTCGATACGCGCGTCCGCCACCTGAGTGGACGGCACGGTGTTGCCGCTGCTGATGGTGCGCGGATTCACCACGCCGGAGAAACGGATAAATTCAGTGCCCTGATTGATAGCAATCTGCTTTTCGCCCACCACGCGCAGGTTACCGTTGGCCAGCAGTTCGGTAACGGTGACGGTCAGCGTGCCGCTGAAGGTATTACGCGCCGCCGCGCCGCCTTTGCCGCTGAAATCATTTTTGCCGCTCATCTCCGCCCGGGCGCGATCGCCGCCCAGCAAACCGCTCAGGGCGTGCGGCACCGCATCAAATCCCAGCCCGGCGCTGCCGTTACGGTTGGCGCTGGCGGAAGAACTCTTGCTGGCGCTGACGTTCTCCTGCAACAGGATGGTCAGCGTATCGCCGACGTTGCGCGGCCGGCGATCTTCAAACATCGGCTGATAGCCGTAATTCATCGCCTGGCCGGTCTGGAAAATAGCGCCGTTGGTGACACTGACCGGTGTCTCCACCGGCGCCGCCGAGGTTGCGCCCTGCACCAGCGGCGCATGCGGCATCACGCTGCAGCCGCTGAGTACCAGACACAGCGCCAGCGCGACAGAAAAAGTTGTTGAGTACGGTTTCATAGCGGATCGTCAGGCGGCCGCGCGCTGCGGCCAGCACATTAAAGTTGCGTCAGGCGTTGCAGCATCTGGTCTGAAGTCGAGACCGCTTTGCTGTTGACCTCGTAGGCGCGCTGCGTCTGGATCATGTTCACCAGTTCTTCAGCGACGTTGACGTTCGATCCCTCGATATAGCCCTGTTTCAGCTTGCCCGCGCCGTTCAGGCCAGGCGTAGACTCATTCGGCGCACCGGAAGACTGGGTTTCGCGATACAGGTTTTCGCCGATGCTCTCCAGCCCGGCATCGTTAGTGAAAGTCACCAGCGAAATCTGCCCGACCACCACCGGTGCGGTCTGGCCCGGCACCGTGACGCTGACCATGCCGTCCACGCCAATGGTGAGCTTGTCCGCTTCGGCCGGCAGCGTAATGCCCGGCATCAGCGTGTAGCCGCTGGCGGTGACCATCTGACCATTCTGATCCTGCTGGAACGAACCATCGCGGGTGTAAGCCAGCGTGCCGTCCGGCATCTGCACCTGAAAAAAGCCCTGACCTTCAATCGCCACTTCGTGGGCGTTATTGGTCTGGCTCAGGTTGCCCTGACTGTGAATGCGCTGCGTCGCTACCGGACGCACGCCGGTGCCGAGCTGCAGGCCGGTCGGGATGGTGGTCTGCTCGGAAGACTGCGCGCCAGGCTGGCGCAGCGTCTGATAATGCAGATCCTCAAACATCGCCCGCTGGCGCTTAAAGGCGGTGGTCGAGACGTTGGCCAGGTTATTGGAGATCACGTCCATGTTGGTTTGCTGGGCTTCGAGGCCGGTTTTCGCAATCCATAACGAGCGAATCATCAGTTGACTCCCGGAAGCGCGGTTTAGCCCGCGCTCAGTAATTGGTTAGCGGCGCGCGCGTTTTCATCCACGCTGCCGATCAGTTTCATGTTCATGTCGAAGCCGCGCGCGGTGGCGATCATCTCGACCATCGCCTGTGCCGGGCTGACATTGCTGCCCTCCAGCGCGCCGCTGGTCAGCCGCAGCGCCGCATCGGCCGGCAGTTCGCCGCTATCCGCGAGAAACAGGCCATCATCACTGCGGCGCAGGCTGTTGATCGGCGCACTGACCAGTTTGAGCCGGCCTGCCGGTGTCAGCACATTGGCCTGATCGCCCGCGCCGCGGGCGGTGACGGTGCCATCGGCAGCGACGGTCAGCGTGGCCTGCGGCGGCACCGTTAGCGGTCCGCCGTCACCCAGCAGCGCCAGACCGGCAATACGCAGCTGCCCTTCGCTGTCGACCTCAATGCTGCCGTTGCGGGTGTAGGCTTCGCTGCCGTCCGCACGCTGCACCGCCAGCCAGCCTTCGGCCGGCAGCACCACATCCAGCTCGCGGCCGGTTTGCTGCACCGGCCCCTGCTGGCTGGCATGCCACGGCGTGGTGGCGGTAGCCAGCGTGCGCGTCAGCACACCGTGACCGGTGACCGGTACCGCGCGCGTGGCGCTGAGCTGGGCGCGGAAGCCCGGCGTGCTGCTGTTGGCCAGATTGCCGGCGGTTACCGACTGGCGATCCATGGCGGCACTGGCGGCCCCCATAGCGGTGTAAATCGCGCGATCCATAGCCGCCCTTACCGCAGCGTCGAGAGCGTCTGCAGCAGCTCAGACTGGGTTTTGATAGTTTGCGAGTTGGACTGGTAGTTACGCTGGTAGACGATCATGTTGACCATCTCTTTGCCCAAATCGACGTTGGACGCCTCCAGCACGCTGCCGTGCAGCTTGCCAAGGTTGCCGGTACCGGAGAGGCCGTTGGTGGCCTGGCCCGATTCCGGCGTTGCCGACCAGGTGTTATTGCCCTGCGACGCCAGTCCGCCCGGATTGGTGAAATTCGACAGCACCACCTGACCAATCAGCTGCTGCTGGCCGTTGCTGTAGGAGGCGATGATCTGGCCGTTATCGCCGACGGTGTAGCCATTCTGTTTGCCTGGCTCATAGCCGTCCGTTTTTGCCGGCTCCATCGCGGTGTCGCTGGCCTGCTGCGTCATGCCGCTCAGATCCAGTTTGAAGTTAAGCGGATCGCCGCCCTTAAAGGCCGCGCCGATGATGTCCACTTCCGCCGGCGTGGTGGTCAGCTCCCCTGCGCTATTGAACTGCAACGTGGTTTCCTGAAACTCGGGGTTGCCGGGCGCTGAGGTATCGCGGGTTTTCACTGTCCACTGGTTGTCGGCGGTTTTGATGTAATAGACATCCACGGTGTGCTTGTTGCCGAGGCTGTCGTAGGCTTCCACCACGCTGGCGAAGTTGTAGGTGCTGGCATCGCTGGCGTCGAAGTCAGCCAGCACTTTGTTGTCGTCGCTGGAGTTGAGGTTGCCCTGCAGGCTACCGCTGGTGGAGGCTTTAGCCGGCATCTGCGTATCCGGGATCTGGATCGGTCCGAGCGGCGAGCCTGGCTGAATGCTGGGTGGCGTGCCGGTGGCCTGATAGCCAGTCAGGTACAGGCCGTTGTTAGTGATAAAGCCGTCGGCGTCTTTGGTGAACTCACCGTTGCGGCTGTAGAAAATTTTGCCCGCGGCATCGGTCAGGCGAAAAAAGCCGTTGCCCTGAATGCCCATTGACAGATTGCTGTTGCCCTGGCTGAGAATGCCGTCGCCGAAGTTCTGGTTGACGCCCAGCACCTGCACGCCCATGCCGACCTGCGAACCGGCAAACACATCGCCGAAGGTGATTGAACCCGATTTAAAGCCGACGGTTTGTGAGTTGGCAATATTGTTGCCGACCACATCCAGCGCCTGCGAGGCGGCATTCAGACCGCTTAAACCCTGAGAAAAGCCCATAATGAATAACTCGTATAATCGCGAAAGAAATTAAAGAATTTGCACGATGTCGCCAATGCCTACCGCGCCATCTTTGCCCAGCTGAATTAATGCGCCGGTCGGGGTAAAAGAAACGCCCTCTACTTTGGCTTTTTTCAGCGACTGAATTTCCGGTGCGTCCCCTTCGGTGGTAGACGCGGAATAGGTCACGCTATATTCGCCGTCAGCCGGCGGAGTCGCGGGCTGGAAGTTGGTTAAATCGTCCAGCGTATATTTATTGACGCCGGCTTTGACATTTTTCAGTTCGGCGGTATAGGTATTGCCATTGGCATCCTGCAGATTCACTTTTACCGTTTCGGCATCGCTGCCCAGCGCAAAAGCAAAGTCATGATTTGCGTCGTCACCAAATCCAACGCGGGTGTCGCCTTCGATATAGACGTCGCGCCCGACCCACTCCGCCACATTTAACTGCTGCATGCTGCCCACTAACATGCCGACGCTCTCCAGCGTGCTGTTTAATTTCTCTACGCCAGCGGCGGTATTAAACTGCGCCAGTTGTGAAGTCAGCTGGTTATTATCCATTGGATTAGAGGGATCCTGGTTTTGCATTTGCGCCACCAGCAGCGTCATAAAGCTTTGCGTCAAATCATCCGTGCTGGTGCCGCCGCGCGTCCCGTTGACATTGTTATTTCCGTTCATCACCGGATTGACGGCCATCTTCGTTCCTTACTGACCGATAGTCAGAGTTTTTAACAGCAGGGACTTTGCCGAATTCATCACTTCAACGTTGGCCTGATAACTGCGCGAGGCGGCAATACTGTTCACCATTTCATGGACTACGTTGACGTTCGGCATATGCACGTAACCGGCGTCGTCGGCCAGCGGGTGGTCCGGCTCGTAGTGCAGGCGGTCCGGCGCGCTGTCTTCCAACACCTCCGTCACCTCCACGCCGCCAGTCTGCTGGCCGGCCTGCGGTTTGACGCGAAACACCACGCTGCGCGCGCGGTAAGCTTCGCCGTCGGGTCCGGCGATACTGTCGGCATTGGCGATATTACTGGCGCTAACGTTAATGCGTTTACTTTGCGCCGACATGGCGGAACCGGTGATATCAAAAATAGAGAAAATTGACATGGAACAAATTATCCTTGCAGCACGCTCATCATTTTTTTAATTTCCCCGTTGAGAAAGGTCAGCGATGACTGATATTTCACATTGTTGTCGGCGAATTGCACGCGTTCACGATCCATGTCTACGGTATTACCGTCGGCGCTGGGCTGATCCGGCACGCGGTATAAAAGTCTGGCATCCGGCAGCACGCTGGTCTGCGCGGCAATATGTCCTTTAGCGGTGATCGCCAGCGTCAGGCTGCTGTTATTTACGCTATCCGCCTGTACGCGCGCCTTTAATTGTTGCGTAAAATCAATATCGCGCGCCTGATAGCCAGGCGTATCGGCATTGGCGATATTGCCCGCCAGGATTTGCTGCCGTTGATTGAGTAAACCCAGCGCCTGCTGTTGAAAATGCAGCGCATTACTTAGCTTATCCAGCATCGCTCACCTTTCCGCCGTTAAAAATTGACGCGTGCATTCTAGTGGCGCAGCTAACAATTTTTATACTGCGAAGAAATCGCACAAATATCCGCAATTAGCCGGATAAATTTTTTTGCTGCGCCCGACCCGCGTGAAGCAGATAATCAACCGCAGAAGTGCGACCATATTCCGCCATTCATTAAGCGGCGGTTGCTTTATACTGGCGTCCTCTTTTTTCAGGTTATTTCGCGATGAATGCGTTTCCTTCACCACCTCTGGCGCTGACGGTGGCGCTGCTGTGCTGCGCTCCGCTGGTTTCAGCGCAAAGCACACTGGAAAACCAGCTCAGCGCCTGGGTGCAGCAGCATCAGCCGATTGCCGCAGACGTGGCGGTACACCAGCAGGTACGGCTGCTGTCGCGCGGTAAGGCGCTGGATACGCTGTGCGCCGCGCCGCAGTTCAGCGCGGTCGGCCAGCCGGCGCGGATGGTGGGTAACCGCACGCTGACCGCACAGTGCGGCAGCCGGCGCTATTTTCTGCAGGTTGAGGTCAGCGCCACCGGCAGCTGGTATGTGGCGCAGCGCGCGCTGGCACCGGGAGAAACGCTGAGCGCGGATGATCTGCGCCGCGTCTCCGGCGATCTCGCTGCGCTGCCGCCCGGCGCGTTGTTACAGCAGCAGGCGCTGATCGGTCAGGTTACGCTGCGTGCGCTGGCAGCGGGACAGATTCTGACCCAGGGCCAGCTGCGCCGCAGCTGGCGTATACGTCAGGGAGAAGAGGTCGATATCGTGGCGCAGGGTCAGGGCTTTCGCCTGCGCAGCAAAGGCAAGGCGCTGAATAACGCGGCGGTCGGCCAGACGCTGGCGGTGAAAACCGCCGCCGGTCAGCGCGTGCAGGGCGTGGTGAGTGCGGACGGAAAAATTTTACTCAGCCTGCCGTAATAAATTTTAGATTTTTTCGTTTGCCCCGATAGAAACAGTAAAGCCGCGAAAAAACAGGACCTATCTATGAGCATTGACAGAACGCAAACCACGTCGCCGGTGCAGAGCATCAGCACGCTGGCCGACCTGCGCACCGCACCGTCAGCGCGCGAGCGTGCCGAACCCCGCAGCGTGCGCAGCAGTGACGATCACGTCAGCCTGAGCAGCTACGCCCGGCAGGCCACCGCAGACGACAGCCGCGATATCAACAGCGCCCGTCTGGACGCACTGCGTGCCGCGCTGAATGACGGCAGCTATACCCTTGATACCGACCAGATCGCTGCCGCGCTGGTCGATGAAATGTTTAACGGGTAAGTACGATGACGACCACCGGGGACACCCTGAGCAGCGTGCTGCAGCAGATGCAGACCGCACTGGCCGAACTGGCGCTGGTATTAAAAGAGGAAGTGGCGCAGCTCAACCGCAGCCAGATCAATCCGGTCTCGCTGCAATTACTCACCGACAGCAAAAGCCAGCTGCTGGCGACGCTACAGCACTATGACGACTGCCGCCGTGCCGGTGAACAGGCTGAGGGTGTCGCGGCGCCTTACGCAACCGACAGCGCGCTGGCGGCGCAGTGGCGCAAGGTGCTTGAGCAGGTGCACGCTAACAACCAGCATAACCAGCGCGTCCATCAGCTGCTGGAGATGCACCGCAGCAAAACGCAGCAGCTCAATCAGCTGGTGCAACAGGCCGGTGCCGACCAGCGCCTGTACGGTGCCGCCGGAAGCGCCCCGTCTGATGGCCGCGGCCGGGTATTCAGCTCGCGCGCCTGATAGCCCTTGCTACATTGACTTCTTTCGTGGCGCAGGTACATTTTACGCCATGAAAACCTTTCTGATTATTGTCCCGGACGGCGGCATGCTGTTCGAAGCGGCGGGTATCGCCGACATCCTCATGCACGCCAACCTGCACCTGCCGGTGGGCGTGGCTGGCGCACGCTATCGCATCAGCATCGCGACCACGCAGCCGCATCAGGTGATCCACGGCCAGTCTGGTCTCAATCTGCTCGCCGACCTCAAACTGGCTGAACTCGATCCGCGCGAACGCTGGGACACCATCATGATTACCGGCCGCGGTGATAACCCCGAAGAACGCAACATGGTGGTGGACTGGATTAAGCTGGCTGCCCCGCAGGCGCGCCGCGTGGTGTCGATTTGCGGGGCGGCGATGCTGCTGGCGGAGGCGGGATTGCTGGATGGCCGGCGCGCCACCAGCCACTGGCGTTTGCTGGACACGCTGCAGGCCAGCTATCCGCGCGTGCAGGTTGAAGGCGGCCCGCTGTATATCCAGGATGGCCCAATCTGGACCTCTGGCGGTGTCAGCTCCGGCTTCGATCTGACGCTGGCGCTGGTAGAGGAAGATTTTGGTTTCAGCGTGGCGCGCGACATCGCACAGGATATGGTGATGTATCTGCGTCGTCCCGGCGGCCAGATGCAGTTCAGCCGCTTTCACCTGCAGTCCGTCAGCGAGTCGGGGCCGATTGCTCAGTTGCAGAGCTGGATCGCCGCCCATCTGGCGGAAGACCTGTCGGTGGAGAAACTGGCGGCCCAGGTGGCGATGAGCCCGCGTAACTTTACCCGCGTGTTCAGCCGCGAAACCGGCGTTTCACCGGCGCGCTATGTGGCAGAAGCGCGGCTGGCGGCGGCGCGCGAGCGGCTGGAGCAGACGCGCGAGACACTGGAACGCATCGCCACTGCCACCGGCTTTGGCAGCAGCATTAACCTGCGGCGCAGCTTCGAGCGCCAGCTGCATCTCACGCCTAACGAATATCGCCAGCGCTTTCACAGCCGCAAAATGGCGTAAAGTGATCCTTTTTTGTCGTTTACGCCAGCGCGCCTCCGCCCTACAGTGACTGCAGTAACTTCACTAAGGAGTCAGTCATGATCAAGGTAGGCATTAACGGTTTTGGCCGTATCGGACGTAACGTATTCCGCGCCGCGCTGGGCAGCAGCGACATCGATATTGTGGCGATTAACGATCTCACCGACAGCAAAACGCTGGCGCATCTGCTGAAGCACGACTCCCTGCTGGGTCGGCTGCCGGCAGAAGTCAGCGCTGGCGACGGCGAATTGCGCATTGATGGCAAACCAGTGCGCGTGTTCAGCGAGCGCGATCCGGCCAATATTCGCTGGCGTGACGTGGGCGTGGATATCGTCATCGAAGCCACCGGCTTTTTTACCGAGCGTGACAAAGCCGCGGTGCATATCACGCACGGCGGCGCCAAGCGCGTGATCATCTCTGCGCCGGGCAAAAATGATGATTTGACGATTGTGATGGGCGTCAACGACCAGCGCTACGATCCGCAGCAGCACTTTGTGGTGAGTAACGGCAGCTGTACCACTAACGGCCTGGCGCCCGCCGCGCAGGTGCTGCATCAGGCGTTTGGTATTGAGCACGGTCTGATGAACACTACCCATGCCTATACCAACAGTCAGGCGCTGCATGACCAGCCAGAGAAAGATCTGCGCGGCGCGCGTGCGGCGGCGCTGTCGATTGTACCGTACTCCAGCGGCGCGGCTAAAGCGCTTGGCCGGGTGATTCCGGAACTGGAAGGCCGCTTAACCGGCTACTCGCTGCGCGTGCCGGTGCCGGTGGTCTCGGTAGTGGATCTGACGGTAACGCTGAAACGCGACGTGACGGCCGAAGAGGTGAATGACGCCTTTAAAGCCGCTGCTGCTGCCGGCCCGCTGCAGGGTATCCTCGGCTACAGCGATGAGCCGCTGGTCTCCAGCGATTATCAGGGCGATGCGCGCTCATCGATCATCGACGGCTTATCCACGCTGGTGATTGGTGGCAACCTGGTGAAGATCCTTGCCTGGTACGATAACGAATGGGGCTTCTCCAACCGTCTGGTTGACCTCGCGCGCCTGATGGCACAGCGCGGTCTGTAATCTCCCCGGCGGCGTGCGCCCGACCCGCGCACGCCGCGCTAATGCGCCAGATAAAAGATCAGATGCATTCCCGGTGCCTGCTCAATTTGCAGCGAGGTAAAGGTGTATGTCTGCATCCTGCCTTCGACATCAATCAGGGTTTTATTGCCCGCGCCGATTTTCCCCACATCATGGTCATTCCACAGCGTGCGAAACCCGGCGCTGCGCGCCAGCAAATCCTCGATCACCACTTCGAATTCCTGCGCCTGATTGCTGGCGGCATAACCGGCGCGAAACGCCGACAGCGTATGGCGTGCCGCCTCTTCCCAGCCATAAATGCGCTGCTGGTAGGCTTCACTGATGAACATCAGCTTGAGCGAGTTGCGATCCGCCGGCGGCAGGGCCGCCCAGTCGACAATCAGCGACTGCGCTGCCGGATTCCAGTAGACAATATCCATGTTGGCGCGGCGCACAAATGCCGGATGCGGGTCCAGCGCATCCACCATCGCCCTCACTTCAGGCGGCAACTCATGACTGAAGGGTTGCGAGTGTGCGTTACCAAACACCAGCGCTTCAAGATACTCCTGCTCGGTAACCGAGAGATGTAGCACTTTGCCGATGCGCTGCAGCGCGGCGGGCGAAATACTGATGTCGCGACCCTGCTCGAGCCAGGTGTACCAGCTGACGCTAACCGCCGCCAGCTGTGCCACTTCTTCGCGCCGCAGTCCGCTGACGCGCCGGTTTTGCCGGCTGAAGCCATAGATCTGCGGATCAATACGCGCGCGCTGGCGGGTAAGGAAGTTTTTCACATCTTCACCACGCGATTTGACGGTCTGGGTATGACCTGTAGTCATAGGATAAACCACCCCATTTTTCACTGACTGATTGACATTTACTATCACCGGACAGAGTAAGGTATCTCAGCGGAGTAAAGCAAAGTATGTCAGCAGATTCAGTTTCCGCCGGACGGCAAGCAGTCCGGCACACCCGGGTGAGCCTGATCACCATGCTTACCGGCATGGTGACCCTGATTGTGGTAATGGGTATCGGCCGCTTTTCACTTACGCCGCAGATCCCGCTGATGATCGCCAACGGTCACCTGACCCTCTCCAGCGCTGGTGTGCTGGCGGCGATGAATTACATCGGCTATCTGCTGGGCGCACTGCACGTGAGCCGCATCACCGCCCATCACGCGCGCTACCTGAAGGCCGGTTTGCTGGCCACCGCGCTGGTGACTCTGCTCTCCGGCTTTAGTCATGCCTGGGTGCTGCAGTGTCTGTTCCGTGTGGTGGCGGGTATCGGTGGTGCCTGGGCCCTGATTATTGTCACCTCCTGGACGCAGATGGTGCTGGCACAGCAGCAGGCCCCGCGCATGTCCGCCGCGGTATTTGCCGGCCCGGGAGCCGGCATCACCCTGAGCGGCGTGCTGGCGTGGCTTATCACCCGGTTACACCTGAATGACGATCGCGCCTGGCAATGCTATGGCGTGGTAGCGCTGGCTGGCGTGCTGCTGGTGTGGCGCGCGCTGCCCGCGTCGCTCCCCGCCCGGCAGCGGGAAAGTGCGCCGGCGGCTCCAGGTCGCGCGGTAAAACGGCTATGGCTGGCCTATACGCTGGCCGGTTTCGGCTACATTTTGCCCGCGACGTTTCTGTCACAAATGGCGCACAGCCTGTTTGCGCAGGGTCAGCTGGCAGCGCTTTTCTGGCCGCTGTTTGGACTTTGCGCAGTGGCTGGTGTGGTGCTGATTATGCTGTTTTCAGCGCGCCTGAATACGCGCCTCAGCCTGGCGTGGGTTATGATCCTGCAGGGGCTGGGCGTGGCCAGCGGCGTGCTCATCCCGGGCGTGAGCGGGCTGCTGATCTCAACGGTGATGGTCGGGCTGGGATTTCTTTCGATTATGCAGCTGTCGATGCAGCTGGCGCGCGCCGTCTCCAATATCAGCGTGGCAAAAACCGTGGCGATATTGACGTCAGGCTATGCCACTGGCCAGCTAATCGGGCCGCTGATCTCCGCTGCCAGCGTGCAGATTTTTGCTTCCCTGCACCCCGCGCTGCTGCTGGCCGCTGGCGGACTGGTGCTGGGCGGGCTGCTGGTGCTGCGCATCCGCCCGCACTGACGCGCTTACTTCAGCGCCATCGCCTGCTTCAGCGTGAAGAACAGGTCGGTCTGATCGGTGAGGCCGACCACATTCGCCGCGTGTGGACCGTAGGCCGCGATGCGCAACTGGGTGCCGGTGTGCTCCTGGGAATCCTCTTCCGAGTTACCATAACTGATGGTCATCACTGCGCCATCTTTGGTGTTGAGCGCCTGAGTCAGACCCGGCGCTTTAGTGCCGTTTTCGACGATCTGGCTGCTGTGCGCGTGATCGGCGGTGACCACCACCAGCGTATCGCCGTGCTCGCGCGCATACGCCAGCGCCACCTGCACCGCCTCATCTAAATCGACGGTTTCACCAATCTGACCGCACGGGTTAGCAGCGTGATCCTGCTTATCAATCGACGCGCCCTCCACCTGCAGGAAGAAGCCGTTGTCGTTGTGGCTGAGCAGGTCGATGGCTTTTTGCGTCATCTGCGCCAGGGTTGGCATTGATGCCGGACGATCTTTGTTGACCTCACAGGTCACCACCGGCTTATCCAGATTGCCGTGATAGCTGGCTTTCGGCCCCTGCCAGCGCACCGGCATGTTGCCCTCAGAGAACAGCCCCAGCAGTGGCGTCTGTTGATTCGCCTGCTGTACCGCATTCAGCGCGGCGAGATTATCGACCAGCTGGAACCCCCGTACTTCGGCCTGCTCGCGCAGGGTTTTCCCCTGGTAGTCGCCCGCCTTAGCCCGCTCAGCGAAAGATTTGGCGCCGCCGCCCAGCGTGACGTCGGGACGGGTTTGCAGCAGCTGCTCGCTGATCGATCCTTTCCCGCCCTGCTCCAGCGCGTTACCCGGACACAGCTCAGTGGTTTTTTCCGGGCCGTAGCATTTGCGCGAGGTAACGTGCGCCATCAGCGCGGCCGGCGTGGCATCCTGCAGTTCTGCGGTGGAGACGTTGCCGGTGGCTTTGCCTGCTGCTTTCGCCAGTTCAAGCAGCGTGACCTGATCTGTGCCGTTGACATCGACGCCTATCGCACCGTTATAGGTCTTCGTGCCGGTGGCCCAGGCGGTGGCCGACGCGGCAGAATCCGTTACGTAGTTTGGCTTATGCGTTTTCTTGTCCAGCGAGTAATGGGTGTACTGGCCGGTGAGCGGCAGCGCATCAATACCGGGAAAGAAGCCGCCAGCCCCCATGGCCTGATTGCGCGCCGCGGTGATTTCGGAATCGCCCATGCCATCGCCAATCAGCAGGATGACATTTTTCGCCGTGCTATTGCTCAATGAGGCTTTCAGCGCCTCGGTCTGGTCGCCGCTCAGGCGACGCGCGCCGCCGTGCTGGGTGATATCGCCGGTGGCGGCGCGTTGATAGCTGGCGCTCTCTGCCAGCGCGGACGGGGTGGTGAGTGAAGCCAGCAGAGAGAGCGTGAAAAGAGGTAAGCGTTTCATTTATCAGCATCCTTATCCGTAGATATAACCAAATGTTTCCGCCGACAAGTCTGCGACAGTGCGGTGACACTTTTGTGTCAGTTAAGGAATGTTTTGATGACACAAGCGGCAAAGTGGAGAGGCTTAAGGCAATCTGCGCAGAGGTTAAGCGAATAGAAAAAAAGGAGAAAATAGCCCTTGACCCTTATCGCTGAACTCCCTATAGTAGCGCCCCGTTGACCCAGTGCGGTCAGCAAACAAAATGTGGTGAGGTGTCCGAGTGGCTGAAGGAGCACGCCTGGAAAGTGTGTATACGGCAACGTATCGGGGGTTCGAATCCCCCCCTCACCGCCATCATTTATATAAAAGTGCCCAGTTAACAGCTTGGCATTTTTATTTGTATATTCTCCCGACCTGGGGGGATGAGAATCCCCGATGGGGGTTCGACAACTGGCGCATGCCAGTTGGACAGCGGAGCCTGCGACGCTGCCCGCAGGGTGAGCGAAGCGAATCAATCCCCCCCTCACCGCCATCATTCAGAGAAGAGCCTGTACGCAAGTACGGGCTTTTTTCTTTTATATTCTCCAGACGTGGGGGGATGAGAATCCCCGATTGGGGGTTCGACAACTGGCGCATGCCATTCGGACAGCGGAGCCTGCGACGCTGCCCGCAGGGTGAGCGAAGCGACAAAACGGCAGGATAGCCGTTTTGCATGGCTGCAAGCCACCCGAAGGGCGAGGCACAGGGATGTGCCGAGTGACATCAATCTCCCCTCACCGTCATAATTTATATAAAAGTGCCCAGTTAATAGCTGGGCATTTTTATTTGTCTGTTATCCAACCGCTTTTGTGCCACAGGACGCATAATCGAAAGAACCCTTTTCGCTGCAATATCGCGTGGGCAGCGGACCGTGTACTCTTACCGGAAATTCTGCAGGGTATCCTTTTCATCCACTGATGATGTCGCTGAATTAAGAGGGAATGCGCTATGACCAGACTGAAAAAGCACCGGCCATGTTCCGGCCACTCTTTTCACTGCTTAATGAGACGGACGAACCATTGCCTGACGGGAGAGCGTTAACATGGCCGTTCAGTCAAACGTATCTCATATTCTTAACGAACTCGCGCACAACGCCCGACAGATAGACGAGAGCCAGGCGCAGGCATTGATCGCACATATTCGCAGCGCGAAACACATTTTCCTGCAGGGCGCCGGGCGCAGCGGCATTGCTATCCGCGCGTTCGCTAACCGTCTGTTGCATTTGGGTTTCTCTGTCAGCCTGGTCGGTGAAATCTCGTCACCCCACTCCAGACCTGGCGATTTATTGATTATTGGTTCTGGCAGTGGCGAAACCGCGAGCCTGAAAGCGCTGGCGCTGAACGCCGTTGAGCGCGGTGTCGATGTGGCACTGATTACCCTGAAAGCAGATTCAGGCATCGGCAGACTGGCCAAATGCGTGTTGGTGTTACCCGGCAACGTTAAAACCGATAACGCACGCAGCGCCGGACGATTCTCGCAGCCAATGGGCTCGGCCTTTGAGCAGCTTTGCTTCATCACCTTTGACGCCATGGTGCTTGAAATCATGCATCAGTGCGGTGAAACCAGCGAGAGCATGTTCAGCCGCCATGCGGACTTCGAATAACAGCATAACGCGTTCCCGAACGTCGCTGATTTATACGCGGCATACCTGAGAGCGAAACCCTGTGTGCTGCCACGGTGTTACCGCTGATACTGGTGTACAGGTTAGATAATTTATTCTGTTTATATTTAAGCGTAATTGATTTCCCTGGTGCCGGACTCAGTTATTGATGTGGATAAGGCCACGCATGATCGAGGCCGGTTGATGACAGGATGCCCGTGACGGCCAGCCAGGCGATCACCAGCGCGAAGACAATAATTGCTGTAATTTCAATTGATTTAATCCAATGACGCTTAGCCATAAATACCCCTTCTCAGTTCAGGTGTTTGTACACGCTTCTCTGAAGATAAGATGTTACCGGTAAAGCGCAAGCGTTGATCACATCATGAAACATAAAGCACAGCTTATTGATTATTTTCGGCGCGAAAATTTGGCATAGCCGATTGCCCGTCTGCTGGCGTCCTGCTGCATCCGGGTTTTTCGTGGGGTGAGTGATGTTATCCTTCAGACGCTGCGTGCACCGGGCTGAGCGCATCCGTTGCCGCTAACCCATTTTTGTGACGCACAATATCCGCCATGATTGCCAGCGCGATCTCCGCCGGGGTTTTGCTGCCGATATCCAGCCCAACCGGTGCGTGAATGCGCTGCAACTGCGCCGGCGTCAGCTCCGCAATCGCGCTCAGGCGCGCTTTGCGTTTGGCGCTGTTGCGCTGCGAGCCCATCGCACCGAGATAAAATGCCGGCAGATTGACCGCTTCCATCATGGTGAGATCGTCAATACGCGCATCATGCGTCAGCGAGAGGATCGCCGTAGCGGCATGACAGCCCTCGCGTTCCAGATACACTGCCGGAAACTGCTGCACCAGTTTGACGTCCGGCGCCAGTTCGGCCGCCATATTGCTCAGCACCTCTTCACGGTGTTCACAGACGATGGTTTCGAATCCCAGCGCCAGCGCGAAGTTGGCACAGTAAACAGCGACGCTGGAGAGTCCGGCAAGGATCAGGCGCGGCGCGGCACTCAGGGTCAGAACGATTTCACCGTCAGTGACCTGGGTGCGGGTGCGGCGGGTATAAGGCGCCGGCTCGAGCGCGTGACACGGCTGCGGCAGCGTCAGGCGTTTGGTGATGGCTCGCGCGCCGGTCAGCGCATCCTCCAGCTGCTGTAAATAGCGCAGCGTGGCGGCACCGGCTGGCAACTGTTCGACCAGAATATCCAGTACGCCGCCGCACGGCAGCGCGCGGTCAGGCGTGTCGCCCCCCTCACCGTAGCGCACCAGTTGACTGGCGGCAGAGAACGCCTGCTGCTGAACGCGGGTGATAAAATTCTCCTCGACGCAGCCGCCGGAAAGGGAACCGCTGTAGCGCCCATCGGCGCGAATCACCATCATCGCGCCCGGCGGGCGCGGCGATGAGCCGTACGTGCTGAGCACGGTACACAGCCACACCGGCTGCGCTTCCGCCCACTGCTGCGCCGTTCTGATTACCTGCACGTCAGGGTGATACATGCCTCTCTCTCCGCTTAAGGTGTTGTGCCATGTTTACTGACGCTGCAGGCGCTGCGTCAGGCTGGCGGGTTAGTGTCGCGTACCCTGTCATTCTGTGATCGCCGATCGTCCGGGTCAACGTGTTGCAGGATTCAGACCCGACAAGCATAACAACGGAGGGATGATCCCAGCGCCTGTGTTATGCCGTGTCATCCGGTTCGCTGCTGCGATCGGCATACAGTTTAAATAGCTCAGAATCAGAGCCGAGCCCCAGTTTTTTCTTCGCCGCCTGTTTATGACCACTGATGGTTTTGGGGCTGCGCTGGAATTTGTCCGCGATTTCTGTGGTGGTCATGCGGTTGAGAAAACAGCGTATCACGTCAGCCTCGCAGGGCGTCAGCAGGTGGCTCAGGCGCTGATGAAGGGGGCTGATTCTCCCGGGCGGGGAATTTTCGCTGACCTGCACGGGCAACTGCAGGTTAAGACTGGCAGAAACATAGCGCTCACCGGCGGCCACGGTATGAATCGCGTCAACGTAGCGCGGGCTCTCCTCACCTTTATGAATATAGCCTTTAATTCCTGCCTGAAAAGCCGCGCAGACAATCGCCCGACTGGCCACCGACGAGACCAGTAAAACAGGCATATCGGGATGGGAGGTGTGAATTTGCGGCATTAGCGCCAGCCCGTCAGGCTCACTTTCATCAAGCCGGTAATCCAGTACGACTACATCCGGCGTCGTCAGCCGTAAATGTGCCAGTAATTCATGGCTACGGGTAAAACATCCCGTGACATGCAGGGACGGATATTGCAGTGCCATTATCTCAAAGGAATAATGGATCAACGGATGATCATCCAGCAGCGCAACGGAGATTTTTTTATGCCGGTTAATAAATGTCATCACACAGCCCTATGACGCCCAGGAATAATGTCATCATAGCGATAGCGACTTTTAAGCCGGCTCATCCAATACTTATCTGGCTGTAAGGAATATCTTACCTGCCCTGTTCTGCCCGTAAAGTCCACTCTCTTCCGATGATTTATTTGATGCTCTCTGGCAACATTATTCATGCAATGTGCGATGCCGACTGCGCATATTCAGGGCTATTTTTACACCAGGCGAGTTTATGAAAATAATTATTTATGATGCGCATCCCCTCATGCGTGATGGACTTGAACATCTGGTTGTGAGCCGGGGTGACACGGTGATCGCTTCGACTTCACATGCCGCCCCTTTAGTGGACGCGGTGGCGGCGGGTCAGGCCGATCTGTTGATTATCGATCCCCTGTCGCTGCCGGCGCTGGCACTGGACGAACTTCGCCTCAGCGCGCTCAGAGGAAACGATTTGCGCTGCCTGGTGTTTACTGCGACAGAAAGTGCCGCCTGGCTGCTGCGCGGTGCCAGCATTGTCCTGCTGGGTTGCCTCAACAAAAGCGCGGGTCTCAAGGCCATCAATGCGGTGCTTAACGGTCTGGCCGCCAGTCGCCAGGCGGGGTTACCCGTGGCGTGCTCGCCGCAGGAGCCAGCAGAACACGCGCTGGATGAGCAACATTTACTCACCACTCTGACCCGGCGGGAACTGCAGATTTTACGGCAGTTAGGGGGGGGCTTTACCAATAAGATGATCGCGGATGAAATGGGGCTGAGCCCGAAGACCATCAGCACTTACAAGCGCAATATCATGCATAAATTAAAAACGCGTAATGCCAGCGAGTTAATTCGCTTCGCTCAGCAGCATGGCTTCTGACAAAACGCGATGAACCGCACCACGCGTGCTGATTAGTCATTTTCTTCCGTTACGTCAGCCAGTGTAATGGCATGGCGCAAACGCAATAAATAGTGCTCCAGCCGCTGCTGCAAAGCCTTATACATTACATCAGGAACCGCCGTTTTGGTGGTGCCATGGCGGCACTGCGCTTCAAAATGCAGACAGGCCTGTGCCAGGCGAGTCTGATGGGCAATGCGCAAGCTGCCCGTCATGCGATGAACCAGATCGGCGATCCTGATGTTATCGTCTGGCAAGCTGAGTCGTTTCATTTTTGCCAGGTCCTCTGTCAGTGTCGTGACCATTAACGCCATCATGGTGTCTTCAAACTGGCGATCCATCATCAGCCTTGCCGCCTGTCATCATGGTTTATGTCGTTATTTTAACATGGGTCTGGTTATTAACTCTGTCAGTTAAAGCAGCTGATTGCGTCGGGCAAAATCAATTAATTCCACCACGGTTTGCGCATTGAGTTTATGCTTCAGACGATGCTTATACGTACTGATGGTTTTTTCACTTAATAGCAGCCGATCGCCAATTTGTTTATTGCCCAGGCCTTTCGCGATATGAATGAGCACGCTTAACTCACGGTCGGAAAGAGTATTAAGCAGGGTGCTGTCACTGCACTCGCCGGCTGGCAGCAGCGGCGTGGGTTGATCATAACGGGGAAAATAGCTGTAGCCGCGCATCACCACCCGGATAGCATCGGTGAGTTCGCTGAGACCATCCATTTTGGTGATGAAGCCATCGGCGCCGGCCTGCTGACAGCGCTGCGCAAAATGGGCGCTGACCTGTGACGTCAGGACCAGAATTTTTAAGGGCAACGCCAGGGCGCGTAATCGCTCTAAAACCTGCAATCCATCAATTCTGGGTAATCCGATATCCAGCAGCACTAAGTCGGGCAACAGATCGCGGGTTTGCTGTACCGCATCCACACCATTGTCAGTTTCTGCCACCACCAACATCTCCGCTCTTTCCAGTAGCGTTTTGACTGCGAACCGAACCACAGGATGATCTTCCACGATGATCACTTTTTTCATTTTGGTCTGATGCCCTGGCATTAAATGAGACAATTAGCTCAAATGAAACGTCGTGCTAAGTCAGGCTACGATAGCGACACACCCCGGAATAATCTGTAGGAGATCGCTTATTATTGTGCTGCCCCGGCCTGATTAAAATAACATTAACACGATGATATAAAAGCATTTCCGTCAAACACAAAGCATTTAGCCCAGCCATTTAACATCAGGATAAGGAATAATGGGAAAAGATAATACTTGCGCTGACAGGCGTGGCAGGGGCATTTTCGCCCGCAATATTGATAACGAATAACTAACATTATTCACCACCCTGACGTGAAAGTCAGGGCGATGGGCCAGTGATAACGCCGTGGTTGTTGGTTTTTAGTGAAACCTGGCTTAATAAGCGGAATTTCAGAGATCAGCAGCAACATCAGAACATAGCTACCAGGTTGCCAGCGTGACGATGAGAAAATAGACAGCGCACTGCCCTGCTGACGTTTGCTGCACCCGCTATTTCACCCGCTCGTGCTGTTCACTCTCCCGCTCAGGTTAACTGCAGATTAATGTTTTCGGTTTCGACTTCGTAGCGTGCACCGAGACACAGATCAAAGGGCTGAGGTGACCATTTTACCAGGGCATGAATCGTGAAGCTGATAATCCCCTGCTTTATTGGCGCGCGCCGCTCGCCATTCAGGCTGACGATAATGCTGTCCGCCAGCAGTCGGGGTTCAAAACGAATCAGTGCTTCGCGGATGAGATGCTCAAGTCGGTTCCAGTTATGGGTATTTGAGTAGCTGCCGACTTGCGGCGAAACGCCATAATTGAGCACCGAACACGCCACTTCACGATGAATACCCTCATCGAGCTGTGGCTCAATATTAGCGTTATTCAGGATTTCACTGATATTGGCCAAAATTAACGTCTTCATTTTACGCTGGTCAAAATGGAATTTGTCCCAGGTTTCCTCACGTTTCCTCGGTTCGTCATCCAGCAAACGTTCCAGCAGGCAAGGCAGATACGGTTTTTTCTCTTTCATCTCATCCCGCCCACTTAGCGATGAATGTCGCCTGCCTCAAACAACGCGTATTCACCGCTGCTGGTGATCCACATTTTGCGGCCGTGGCCGGTAAAACGACCGTGTGCATTTTCATGCCACTCGGTCAGTGTCCCGAGTAAAAAACGCGCATCGCTGTCGCTGGCGAGCGGATAGCGCGCCGGAATATAGCCCTTATGGCTGCGTCCGTTCACGACTAGCGTTGCCGGTGCCCAGACGAGATCGGTCAGCGCTGCGGGTTTTTCCACGCTCAGCCGATCAATTTCCGCAAATGGCACCCAGCGATAACCGCCGGCTGAGATAAATTCACACACCGGACCCAGCCGATCGTCCCCATCAGCCATCCACGCAAAGTGGTCCATTTCATCACTGTAGCCGGCCAGCATACTGGCCGCTTCCAGCGCGCTCTGCCTGACCTGCTCACCTTCCCCACCCTGACCGGCGTGGTAGAGCGCATTGGCTTTGTTCAGCAAACCACACCACTCGGGGAGCGCATCGCCCAGGTTGCCGGCTTCACGCTCGCCGGTCAGCACCAGGCCACGTAATCGCTCGCTCAGAATTAAGTTTTTGTACAGTTCACACTGGCGTATCGCCTCAGGATCGGTTTTCGCCACAATCTCCAGCTGGCGGAGCGCGCGGTCCCAGTCAGCCTGCAGGCAATAGAGTTTACTTAGCTGAATGCGTAAATCGCTGCTGACTGGGTTAGCTTTCACCGCCGCCACCGCCTGCGCCAGAGTCTGTGTAAGAGCCTGCTGACCAATCAATCCGTTAATATTCATCTCTATGTCCCTCCGGTTTTATAAGTGGCTGTCCAGCTCCAGTTTATAAAGCTCACGATAAACCAACTCAGATACCGCGCGTTTTTCGATCTGTTTAAGATGTTCCGGGGCTAACTCCCGTAATAACTCAACGGATATCACCGCTTCATCTTCAGGCAGATCCTGCGCATCGATCATCAGATCTTTAAATATGCGCGCCATCATGACGCTGTTATCGATAACGCATTCTGAAACCGTCTTATTTTTTATTTCGTCCTGAATATGCAGGCTGTCACTGAAACGCTCGGGTGCCGGCGTGTTATGCGGCTGATTGTCACGCGCGATATTTTGCTGTTCACCCCACAGCAGATAGTGCTTATATTCCTGCGCCAGTGATTTCAGCGGATCATCATCACGCAAGCCTTCGCTCACGTACCCGGCGGCCTCACGATAAGGGGTATAATGCCCACCGTGATTGATCAGTGATGCCAGATCAGGAATCGTTTCATCAATGGGCAGCAAGTGGCTAATCCCGTCTTCAGCGGGATCGTCACAGACCTCGAGCAGAAATTGTCCTGCCTGTATCCGTGCCCCCACTTGCAGCGTCAGTGTTTCCCCCAGCGCGAGCGGCTGCCCCTCCACCCGGCACACATACTCCTGCGCTTCTGCGCCAATCATCAGCCGCTGATGACGCAGCCAGAATAACGTCTGGCTGGCATCGGCCAGTCGCTGTTCGCTAAATTGCCCGGTTATCACATCGAAACAGAGCGGCTGATGAACGTTATGGTGTGGCAACAGCGCAACGCGGCCAGGCCGTTCTGGCCAGACGATCTGAATTTGCATGTTATCCGCCAATCAGCACATTGCCGGAACCCGACACAATCTTGGCGCCGCATGCTGTCGAATCTGACAGACGCCCGGCGGGCTGGTTATTGATCAGCACCGTACCCGATCCCGAAGCCACCACGGTTGAGCCATCAATGCTGCAGACTGCGTTACTGATGCCGACCGGGGCCGCAGGCAGACTGTTGATCATTACATCACCTGAGCCACTGACAATGGTGCCGCCATGGCTGATTGAGTCGCTGACACGGGCAGCAGGTTTCATTTTATGCTTCCTTTGCATGAGGGAGATAAAGGGGAGGAAAGCCCTCCCCTGATGCACCGTAATGGTTACGGCTCCGGTGTCGCCGAGCCGGTTGGTGTCGGCGTTGGTGTCTCTGTCGGCGTCGGCGTTGGGGTTTCTGTTGGCGTCGGCGTCGGGGTTTCTGTCGGCGTCGGCGATGGGGTTTCTGTCGGCGTCGGTTCCGGCGTCTGGGTCGGCTCTGGCGTCTGAATCGGTGGCCAGACCGGCAAGACCGGCAGTGGCAGCGGTAACGCGATGCCGCCCAGAATGGGTCGGGCTTTCATCAGCCCACCGAGCCCCGCCAGCCCGGCCAGACTGGCCAGCCCAACGCCACCGGCAGCGACGGCGGCAGAATCACCCGGGTTAATTTCGACAATACCGCCCTGAATCACCACGCGTGATTTGCCGACAATTTTAACGGTATTCGCAGTGAGGATGGCCTCTCCGCCCGCGCCAATGCTGACCACGCCGCCGACCGCCAGGGTGGCCGCACCGCCTACGCTGATCATGTGCGCGCCGCCAACGTTGGTCAGCATCGCGCCGCCGACGTTGATCATCTTGGCGCCCCCCACGTTGGTGGAGTGTGCTGCGGCGACCGTCATGCTGTAGGTGCTTCCGACCTGCACGCTGGCGCTACTGCCGATCATTTTGCTGTAAGCACTGGCGACCGTTTTTGAGTAACAGGAACCGACAACGATGTCGCTGTTTGATCCGATCTGCAGGCTGGAATTAGAACCGATGGCGTAAGTCGCGTTGGCCCCGACATTTTTGGTGTAATCGGTTCCGACCACTAATTTACGGTTCGAGCCAACGCTGATATCTGAATCCACGCCAATCGTCTGCGTTTCATTGCGTTTGGTCAGGCGATCCATATCACGCTCGGCCTGCTCCCAGTAATACTCCTGACCAGGCTTGTCCTCAAAACGCACGCCGTTGTAATTGGCTTTGCCGCCACCGATGGTGCGGCTGATCAGGCCGCTCTGCGTGGCGTTGACCGGCAGATCCCACGGCGGCAGGGTAACGTTGTTATACAGATTGCCCATGATCAGCGGACGGTCAGGGTCACCGTTGATGAAATCAACAATCACCTCATGACCAATACGCGGGATGTAGATGCCGCCAAACTGGTTACCGGCCCACGCCTGACTGACGCGCAGCCAGCAGGAGTCGGATTCACGGTTTACGCCATAGCGGTCCCAGGTAAAGCGGACTTTTACCCGGCCATATTCATCCGTCCAGACTTCTTCTCCTTCTGGTCCGACAACGATGGCATTTTGCGGTCCGTAGGTGCGCGGTTTTCTTACCGTCTGCGGGTGGCGATAAATTTTGCTGGTGGGCTGCACGCTGAACTGGCAGTTAACACTGTACGTCGCTTCATCGGTGACCTGGTTAATTTCCTGAATCTGCAGGGCGCTGGTAATCACCATGTAGTCGCGGTTGACCTTCTCAACCGGATAGCCCACCAGCGAGAACCAGGTCCCGCATACTATCCCCCGCAGTTCACCACTGCCTGACGAACGCGAACCTCTGCAGCCGCGCTCTTCAGCCCGGATGCGCGCCAGCTGTTCGCCAATCGCGGGTTGCTCATAATCTCCCGGCCAGTGAAACACCTCCATTTGGTTGAAGCTGGTTTTTCTCGCTTTGACATCCACCGAGAGAATATCGGCGCGCGATTTGGTGAAGTCATAATCATTGGTCACCCAGCGACCGCTGGTCAGCATCTCCTGATGTTCAAACACCGCGATATACTCTGCGTCGGCCTTCGGTTCATCGGGCAGGTAATCAATGACATGATAGGCGGCGCTGTCGGTCGCTTTGTGCGCGCCGACATGGTCGACCAGAATCAGCTTGTGTTTCTGCTCCTGATGCTCATAGAACCAGTAGATGCCCCACTCTTCCATCAGTCGTTCAATAAAATCGAAGTCGGTTTCACCGTACTGCACCTGATAATCCAGCGTCGGGTAACGGGCAGTGAGGCGCTTTTCAAACGAGAAAGCGTAGTCAGCCAGCACATCCTCGATAATCTCGACGACATTTTTTTGCTGGAAAATTTTAAAGTCAGTAGTGAGCGTGGTCAGCCACAGCCACGGACGGATAACAATTTCAAACAGCGCCTGGTTGGCATCACGCCCTTTGTAGCGAGCCTTTTCCACCAGCCCGGAGAGTTCACGCCTGCCGCGGCCGACGCCGGGGAGATTCCCCAGCCCGTTACCATCCAGTTCGATACACACGGTCATCTCTTTGCCGATTAAAGCTTTAATATCCACATTCGAGGCTGCCTGCCACGGAATCAGTGGATTTGCCGGTGTTTTCACCAGCAGCGTATAGCTGTAAAGGGTGGAGAACGCTTCTTCGCCCTCTATGCGGTTTAAAATCAGCGCCGGTTCACCCAGTAACATGGGCATCGCCGGGCTGCTAAGTGTTATCGTCCTCGACATAGTCATTCCTGTTATACGATGGGTAGTGCAAGCGCCTCAGCGCTCATGCCACGGGGTTAGCCAGCGATTTCCGCTGCGATTCAATCAGTTGTCCATGGCGATTTTGCCGCCAGAGCCAGAGATAGCCGGCAGGTAACAGGCAGTCAGGCCAGTGCCGCCAGGGCATGACATCGCCCCCCTTTTTTCCTTCCAGCACAAAATCCGTTTCACAGCGCAATTCACTCAGGCGCTGGCGCAGCTGAGCATGTTGCGTTGCTGGCCGGAGAAGTTGCTGCCAGCGCGGCACGAACATATGCGCCAGCAGCTCGCGGCAATCCGTGGCAATCTGTTCGCTCATCGCCCCCCGTTCTCCGTCCTCACGCCATGCGGCCAGCGCACGCATCATCCAGAACGGCAGGCCGGGCTCCAGTTTCAGCAGGCGCACCAGATCGGTGCCACGCAGCAGCACGGCGACCATCGCCCTCGCGCTTTGCCCTGCGTCGGTCACACACGCGCCGGTCAGGTACAAGCCGGGTGATACGTGGTGTGCGGGCATGACGAAGCACCAGGGATATTTCGCCAGCGCCGGCTGCGACAGCAGCGAAGGCATGGCCAGACTGAGCGACGAACTGAGCTGTGCTAGCTGTGCCGCGCTTTTTCCGCCCTGTGTTTGCTCATCAATAATCCCGGGCAGCAAGGCCAGTAAACGCTTAACGGGAACACCGCGTTTCATCCACATTTCCGCGTGTTCTCCTTACCCTGGGCAACGCATGTCGCGCAGGATCTCCTGCAGGGTGTGTTTACCGTTGTCGAGACCGGCAATCTCCAGTTCCACCGGCTTGCCTCCCAGCGACCATTGATAAATTTGCCCCTCTCCGCGCTGGCTGGTGCTGACACGCTTTGCGCTGTCCAGCCAGCGCAGCACTGCCCATGCACCGTCAAAAGTGAGGTCGGGCATGGCAGACGAGGGAAGCCGCTGGCCTGTCATTCTGACGGCAGCGTGCAGCCCGCCGGCTGGCCAGTGCAGCGCCTGCGTAATAACCGGGCCATGCGAATAACGCAGCGTTTCTGCGCCGATGTTCAGCGTCAGCTGAGAGATTGCCGGTGACAGGTAATGCACCTGGGTGGTCAGGTTGAGTGATACCCTGCGCCCGCTGGCATCAAAGAAGGCGTCGCGTATCGCCGCTGCCTGCTCAAAGAAATCCAGCCCCTGTCCGCCTTCGCTGCCTTTGTAGCGCCATGGGGAAGTGGATGTATCGACTTTGTCAGCAAGATGCTGTTTGAATCAGCCATCCACCACGCCGTCTGTCGCAAAGAAACGCTCAAATTCCGCCAGCGAAACTTCCTGCCGGCCCGGGGCAAACGGATAACGTCCCTGCAGGGTGTTACGACACATCTGGCCGATGCCATTGTCGATCGCCGTCACGCTCAGTTTGACAATGCTTTTCCGGATGGTCTCATTGGAACGCCTCAGCAGCGGCATCAGGATGCCTTTGACCGGCTCCGGCCAGGTGCGCGACTCTGCCGCCAGTCTGGCACTGTCCGGTCCCATTACCGGGATATCGCCCTCATCCAGCGCGCTGTTATAAACCACGTAGCGGGTATACTGATCGGTCAGCAAATTCATCAGCCTGTTCAGCCCCACGGTCTGATTGGGGTTGACGCCGCCGCTGCTTTGCTCGCCGCCGACAAAACGACGCAGCGAGCTGAACGGAAAGTCCACATACTGATTCACCAGGCGCTGCTCGCGGAAATCGATACCCTGTTTGACACGCGTCGCCTGCTGCACCAGCCGGCCGGTGCGGATTTCATGCTGCAGGGCATCCTGCAACGCTTTATCGCGGCTTTCCGCCAGCGTCGTCTCCATTACCGCGCGCTCCAGCAGGCTGCGCAGCGGAGAGTTATCGGCCACCAGCGTTCGCAAGAGCGCCACATCCAGCGTGAGATTTTGCTGCCCGCTCATAGGAATGAGCCGGATGGCCGACAGGAAACGCTGCCAGTGCTGGCTGTACTCCTGCAGATAGAGCGTCAGGACCTCATCACGCAGCGTCAACGGGTTGACCACCACCGCCGGCTTTCCCAGCACCCAGCTATCCTCACGCTGTAAACCGACCAGCGACGTGGCGAGCTGCTTTTTTACCAGGTTACGCCAGCCATCCCGGGTAAAGAGGCCCGGCACGCCATCCTGGTCATCTGCCGGCGGCATCAGCTTAAAAATCATCGGTGCCTGCGGGTCGACCATCGCCTGCAGGGTGACATTGGGGGGCGCTTCGGCCATCATCTTTTGTTTGAAATGTTGCCAGATGCGGGTGGTTTGCGGGCTCTGCGCCAGCAGGTCTCTGGCGCGTTTCACCAGCACCGGATCGAGCTGGCGGGCTTTCTCCTGCCAGCCGCGCGAGGAGAACAGCGCATTCAGGTGGCTGTCAAAAGTGGATTGCTCGCCATAAGCCTCAATCTTGCCGGACGCTTTCCACTGCTGGTTGATCTGCGCAAGCAGAAAAGTGCGATCGCTATCGCCCTCCCCCCTGAGCATCAGGTAGAGCTTCAGGGCATCCCAGGTGGCACCGGTATCGTTTTCAGCAATCGCGTGGCTTAACGTGGTGGCCGCCTGATCCTGCAGTTTAGGCAGTAAGGCATTTTGTAAAAAGAAGGTGTAGAGCTTGTCTGCACGCCGATCGATGGTGCCCGGGGTATACAGACCGTAGCGCCAGTTCAGCGGCGGGTTATCAATATCCAGCCCCAGATACTGATCCAGTGCCTGAGTGCTGTACAACACGCCAGGTAACAGCTGCTGTTCCGGGTGCGTGACATAATCCTCCACTTTTTCAGTGAGTTGCGTTGTACGTACCGCAAGAGTGGCGAGGTAGTCGCGGTTGAGCTGAAAACTGGTGACGATGCCCCAGACCAACCAGACCGTGAGTAACACCGCCGCGAGATGCCCGGCAAGGTTTTGTAAGCGATCCCGCGTGCGCATCCGCAGGCTGGATCGGACCAGATCGCCATCGGCACTGATGACCTCGGTGAAAAGCTGGCGCAGAAAGTAGTGTTTGCCCCAGGCGGCAGCATTGATGACGCCCGCTTCTTCCCGCTTAATACTGTAAGAGGTGGCCGTGTCGGGAGACTGGTTGTTCACCACATTACGCCAGCGCTGCACCACCGTATTATTATTGAGCAGCCCTTTATCGTCCGGCTGACAGCTGCTGATAAAATAGATGCCGCGCAGCGTGGTATTAAACTGGGTTTCGTCGTAGCGCGAGGATAAAAACAGATGCTGTAACATCTCCGCTACGCTGTGTGCCAGTAAACGAAAGTCCTGCGGTAAGGCATACATCTGTTTGCGATCGGTAACGTCATACTCTTCCAGCTGGCGCTGGCACAGTGTGCTGCTCAGACGCGCTTCCAGTTTACTCAACGCGTTAAGGATGTCGTTGCTCAGCTCAGCCGCGCTCACCGGTGACTGACGATCAAAAGGCAGCGTGACCCCCAGCACCTGTTCCCGCTCAGCGGCCGTCAAATCGCGAAAATAGGCGCTAAACCCGGTCAGCATATCCATATGCGTGATGTTGACGTAAACAGGAAAACGCAGCCCGAGTTTCTCGCGTGCTTCACTCAGGCGCGCACGCAAGGCCGCCGCAATAGCAAGGCGCTCCGCCTGATTCCTGTGCAGGATATCGGCCACGGAGAGGGCGACCACCACGCCGCTGATGCTGCGTTGCGGGCGGTATTTTTTTAAGGCAGCCAGCACACCCTGCCACTCCTGCCGGGCTTGTGGGATATCCAGCAGATATTTGCCGGCGGTATCCAGAAACAGAGCCTCGTTGGTATACAGGCACTCGATATTCTCTGTCGGTGGGTTTTCGCGCCCCTGGCGATTAAGTTGATCGGGTAACGGAAAATCCAGCCCGGAAGAGAACAGCATGGTGGTTTTGCCTGCGCCTTCGCTACCCAGCACCATAAACCACGGCAAGCGGTTTTTGCTGTCTGTAAAGCTGAAAAAGCGGCGCCACAGCGGCAGCGCGCGATGAATACGCTGAGTGTATTTAACGCCGGCAGCGATGGTCTGATTGATGGCGCGCAGGTCGGGTTTATTGCCGGAGGTCACGCGTTGGCTGCGAAATTTATTCAACAGCTCCGGATTGACCGCCAGCGCCTGTAAAAGGCACCACAATCCCCACAGCGCAGTCACCACCAGCAGCAGCGCTATCACCGTCCAGCGATGCGCCGGGCTTTTTAACGGGTAACGTTCGCCCACCATGATGTGCGGACCGATGATCCACACCAGCGCCATAACGAACAGCGCGACATCCACAAACAGCGGCAGGCGGTACCAGCGCAGGAGCAACATCACCAGCAGAAGAACCAGCATAATGACACGGCTCTCAACGCTGGCCCAGGGCGTCACTTCGCCAAAGCCAAACCAGGGCCCGAGAAACCAGACTGCCGCCGCCAGCACCGCAAAACACGCGATAAGCGCGAAGCGTCTTAAGCCTGTTCCTGAAAATATTCGATTCAACACTGACATGTTTTGTCCATTAATAATTGACTAATATTTCGACGCGGCGGTTCTGCGCTCGCCCTTCTGGCGTGGCATTGCTGGCAACGGGATCGCTGTCTCCCTTGCCTTCAACCTGAATGCGATCGGCCGTGATACCGGCTTTCTCCAGCCATTGCGCCACGCTGGCGGCACGCTTTTCAGCCAGAACCTGGTTATTGGGAATGCCGGGCTTATTGATGGGCTGCGAGTCGGTATAACCGACGATCAGCGCTTTACCCTTCACGCGATGAATTTCTTCTGCCACCCGACGCAGGACATCCTGGGTGCTTTCCATGACGTCGAAGGTCCCGGTTTTGAACATGCCGTCGCCGCGGAAGATCACCAGGCTGCGTTCCGGCGTTTCGTCCACACTCACCAGCTTGCGTGCAATCTCTTCCTGCAGCAGAGTGGCCAGCCTCAGGCGGGCAACCGGCTGAGGTGGAATCACTTCCGGCAAGCGCGCGGCAGCATCAATGCGCGTAATAACCTGGCTTTCGGGGATCAGAAGGTGGTATTTCGCATAGATGAAACTGCCGGCAATGATGACCCCGGCGAGTAACGCGCTAATACGCACCGGAATGGCATAGTCAAAGCGCTTAGCGCCGCCCCGCAGCGGAATGGCATCAGGCGCCAGCAGTGCGCCGCGATCTTCACGTGCGCTTTGCAGTAACGTCAGCAAGCGCTGGCGAATACGGTTAAGCTGGCGTTCGCCGTTCTCAACAATGCTGTAGCGTCCCTCAAAACCCAGCCCCAGAATCATCAGCTGGATTTCCAGCACATCGGTATATTCCTGTGGCGATATAGAGAGCCGGCCAACCAGCAGGAAGAACTTAACGCCGCCGTCGTTATCACCTTCGAAATGGTTCAGCAGGTTGCTCTGCGACCATTTCACCTCCTGGCTCCACGGCAAGGCGAGGACGGCTTCATCCAGCGCGGTACACAGGCAATAGCGCACGATGGCCATTTTTTTCCATGAGATATCCGCTTCATCACAGACCACGCTGAACAGGGTGATCTCTCTTTTCAGCGTCTCTTTCAGCAGGCTGGCTTCCTGATGGCCGTTAACCTGTTCGGGGATTTCACTCAACGCCCGCAATAACGGCAGCGCGGCTTCCAGCAGCGGCGACGCCGCGCTTTTCACGCGATTCACGCGCTCATGAATGCTTTCACTGCGTAACCGGCTGCTGTCGTAGCGCTCGCTTGTCGCATCGGGCTGAGGCGTCGCGCCAGCCGTGACATCAGCGAAACCGCCGGAATCATCGAGTAAGAAATGCCCCAGCCCCTGACTGCTGCCCTCACCGGCAGGCGGCGCATCAAACAAGCGGTGGTTAAGGCTGAAATCGTTGTGCTCGCTCATCAGTCACGAATTCCCCACAGTTCCATCTTCAGGCCGGGGAAATCGCCTGCCACGTGCAGGGCAATCGCGCCGCTGCTGGCGATACGATCCCAGAAAGGTCCGCTCTTGATCAGTTCAAAATAGACATGGCCGGCACTGTAAGGAATCTGGCGCGGCGGCACCGGCAGCGGCTGAATCTCCAGTCCGGGTAAATGGGAACGGACCAGCTCATGCAGCTGCTGCGGCGCACTGAATTTGGCCTGCGACAGGTACTGATGCTGCAGGACATCCATGGGCAGCTGAGCGGAAACCGCCACCACCAGATTACTGAAACCGCGCAGTTCATTCGGCAACACATTCGCCGACCAGACACCATTGCCCCGTGCTTCCAGCGTGATCATCTGGCCAGCACGGACCAGGATCTGGTTAAGCTGTTCATGGATATCATCCACCAGCGGGCGGATGGAGGTGTACAGACTGTCATGCTTATACCCCGGAGCCGGGTTTGGACGGCGCGTTTTTACCCGGATGAAGGTAGAAAGTTCACCGGCAAACTTCGCCAGTTCCTGATACAGCATGATGGGCGGCAATTCCGGGATAGTGCGCAGATGGTCAAGCAGCGGTTCGTACTTATTGAAAATCTGCAGCAACAGATAATCGACAATTTCTGCACTGGCGCTGGCTTTGCCATCGCTGTTTGACAGGCGGGTGGCCAGCATGCCAGCACGAATTTTGATTAAGCCATTGAGATGGGTCAGCCATTCGTTCAGCAACGCATTGGCACCATAGCCGGTGACCGGGGGAATATGATCTTCGGTGTGCAGTAAGACGCTCCCATCCGGCTGAATGGCACGAACCCGCGTGAGCGGCAAGCCAATCCATGACTCGGTCATTTCATGCTCTGCCACCAGACGTAACCGCAGCTGTGCCAGCTGCACCGGTTTCGCTCCCTGGTGGATCGCATTAGTGTCACTGACTTCCGTTTCATGGCCGCAAAAGCGCGCCAGCGAACTGTTGTCATACTCATCAAAAATGGTTTCATTGCTGTTATCCAGACGCAGCGGCACGGCCAGATAAATCATTTTGCCCAGATGCTCAGGGGCGATAGTCAGCGGCAGCGGTAACTCCGCATGCCCGGGCATATCAAACGGTGTGCCGTCCGGCAGCACGCCGCTGGCGGCGCGCAGCACCAGCTTGCCGTATGACAGCGCTTCCCGGTCAATTTCATAGGCCGAAAAACCCCAGAAAAAAGGCGTAATCGTCATTGCCCGCTTGTGGGAATAATATTCCAGATAACGCTCCTGCTGCTGAAAAAGCTGCGGACGCAGAAATAAGCCTTCACTCCAGACAACTTTATTTGTTCTCATGATTTAATTTACCGTTTTAACTGAAGTGGTCAGGTTATCCATCCTGACAATAATGTGCGGCAGCCAGGCTTTTTCACGATAAAAAGGGCGCAGCATCTGCTGATACCAGCGAGGTTCAGGCTTAACAGGGAGGATATAATTCACCTTCCAGAGTGAATCTGAAATATCCCGATAAGCGGTAATAATGCCCAATTGTTCAACTTTGTCGGAGAGATCAAAAATCTGGTTTTTCTTTTCACCGGGTAAAATGATGGTGTCATAAATCAGCTGCGTCTGGCGCGACAGTTCAGGATCGCTATTCTCTGTCAGCGTAATAAAATCGCTGGACATAAAGGCCTGCGGCTGAGTGAGCTGGTACACCATTATCCGCAAAGGATTCGCTTCCCCTTCGCTGTTTTTATTAATATTGCTGGCGGCAACAAAAGTGACCTCAACCGATTCCGCGCGTGCACGGTTATGATGTTTATCTGCACTTTGACAGGCCGACAGGATGCTTATTACAGGAATGATGAAGATGATCACCAGCCAATGCCGGAGGGAGGCGAAATTATGCTGCGTATTGTTATTCATCATTATATCCTCCTTGATCTGTATAAAATATTTTTGATGATGCGCGTAAATAACCCTGCCACATGCTGGGTGGCAGGGCTGAAACCACGCTTAATTAAGCGTGCTGGTTGGCCTTAACATCGTAAGAGGCAGAAATCACGCCCGACTTATGACCTTCTGCATTCTGCGTCACGTAATCTTCAGTCACTTTCGTGAAGGAGAAACGCACTTCTTCACGTGGACGCGTTTCATCCTGATGTGAACCGCCCATCGCTACGGAGGTGATGATGACGTCAGAGAATTTCAGAACCAGATATTCCAGTGGATTGCCACCGGCTTTACGCACGGTGAACACGATATTCTTAATATGCTTACCGGTCAGACAGTAGCTCACCAGGTTTGGACTGGCTTTGTCGGTATAGTGCTGGAAAACAAAGTCCGCAACCGTTGCGCGGCCGGAACCGCCCCCTGAACCACTGTGCATATTAGAAGGCTGACGCACATCCCAGTTCCATTCCAGAACCTGGATTTCATCCTTATGCACGGCATCCAGAGATTCGCCATCGATGCCATCAATTTTAATAAACATATCTTGTGCCATAATTTCCTCTCAAGCACTGGTCGTATTGAAATAATTCAATGACTCGCATTGAATGATAAAAGAGTGCCGCGCCAGATAAACCGGCGTGCATTCTCTTTGAATGCAAAGTAATGTTTTACTTTGACTCTTAATTATCCGGCTCAGACATTGTCCTTAATATCCATTGTCAAACCGGATAGTTAATTCAGACGCCGCTTTTTACCGACGGCAGTTTGGCAACCATACGCAGCGATACCGTTAATCCTTCCAGCTGGAAATGCGGACGCAGGAAGAATTTGGCGCTGTAATATCCCGGGTTCCCTTCAACATCTTCAACCACGACTTCAGCCGCGGCCAGTGGGCGGCGGGCTTTGATATCGATCGACGAGTTGGCCGGATCGCCATCGACGTAATTCATCACCCAGTCATTCAGCCAGCGCTGCATATCATCACGTTCTTTGAACGAACCAATTTTGTCGCGCACGATGCACTTCAGGTAATGGGCAAAACGCGAGCAGGCAAACAGGTAAGGCAGACGCGCAGAAAGCATGGCGTTAGCCGTGGCATCGGCATCAGCATACTCCGCCGGTTTTTGCAGTGACTGCGCGCCAATAAACGCGGCAAAATCCGTGTTTTTGCGGTGCACCAGCGGGATAAAACCGTTTTTAGCCAGCTCGGATTCACGGCGATCGGAAATCGCGATTTCGGTAGGACATTTCATGTCCACACCACCGTCATCCGTCGGGAAGGTATGACAAGGCAGACCTTCAACCACACCGCCACTTTCAACACCCCGGATCATGGTGCACCAGCCGTTCTCTTTAAAGGAACGGTTGATGTTCACCGCCATCGCATAGGCTGCGTTAGACCAGACATATTTGCTGTGATTTTCCCCGTCGGTATTCTCTTCGAAATGGAACGCGTCCACCGGATTGGTGCGCGTGCCATAAGGCAGGCGAGACAGGAAACGCGGCATGGCCAGGCCGATGTAGCGGGAATCTTCAGACTGGCGCAGGCTGTTCCAGGCGGCATATTCCAGATTCTGGGTAAAAATTTTCGTGAGATCGCGCGGATTTGACAGCTCCTGCCAGGAGTCCATCTGCAACACATTGGGCGAAGCACCCGCAATGAATGGCATATGCGCTGACGCTGCCACTTTACCGATTGAAGAGAGCAAATCGACATCGGCAGCGGAGTGGTCGAAGTAATAATCCGCCACCAGACAGCCATAAGGTTCGCCACCCAGCTGACCATACTCTTCTTCATAGATTTTTTTGAATAGCGGACTCTGATCCCATGAGGTGCCTTTATAGCGCTTCATGCTGCGGCGCAACTCATCTTTTGAGACATCCATAAAGCGTAATTTCAGCTTCTCATCGGTCTCGGTGTTGTATACCAGATGGTGCAGGCCACGCCAGGCGCTCTCCAGCGACTGAAACTCTTCGTGGTGCAGAACGAGGTTAATCTGATCGGATAATTTGCGATCAATTTCAGCGATAATAGAGGCAATGCTTTTATAGGCATCATCAGACACCGTTACAGTATTTGCCAGCGCCTGCTCGGCCAGGGTTTTTACCGCACCTTCAACGGCAGCTTTGGTCTGATCGGATTTCGCTTTAAATTCTTTATTCAGCAGCGAACTAAAAGCGCTGGCCTGGGCGGCAGCATCAACGGCTGCGCTGTTTTTTTCCATTGTTTGTGAAGCAGACATCTTATCTCCTTATTTAAATCGCAGCGGGGTTGGCGTCCGTGCTGTCACTGTGCTTTTTTGGCGCAGAAGCCAGAGAATTTAAGAGCGCTTTGTCTTTCAGCAGCGTCATCACTAATTCTTCAGCGCCCGCTTTACCGTCCATATAGGTCTGCAGGTTGGCAAGCTGTGTGCGTGCTTCCAGCAGCTGGGAAAGTGAATCCACTTGTCGGGCGATAGCATCCGGTTCAAAATCGCTCATGCTTTCGAACGTGACATCGATCATTAACTGACCTTCACCGGTCAGGGTATTCGGTACCGCAAAAGCCACACGGGGACGCATCGCTTTCATGCGCTCATCGAAGTTGTCAATATCGATGTCCAGGAACTGACGGTCGGCCACCGAAGGCAACGGTTCAAGCGGCTTGCCAGACAGATCGGCCAGTACACCCATCACAAATGGCAATTCAACTTTCTTTTCTGAACCGTATATTTCAACGTCATATTCAATCTGAACGCGTGGCGCACGGTTGCGCGCAATAAATTTTTGCGAACTATTCTTGTTAACCATAATAACCTTTCTGCATTTTTAATTTAGGTATACCCGGTAAACGCCCGGAACCAGTAGGTGCTCATTCTATTGCTGTTATTTGTAAGTCAGGTCAATGGTGGAACGTGTTTGCACTCGCCCCGCATTCACGGCGCCATTACTCTTCGCGTAATAACTGGCAATAAAGTACTGAGTCACTTCATTACCGCTAGCAGGAATAACATATTCCTGATAACTGGTATTATCGTCGATACGCATTTGTGTACCGGCAATATTCCGTACCCGTACCTGTACATCCCGACTAAAATCATTACCGGTGCCATTAATTAAATTCTTTGTGACGGAGTCCGACGCTTCACCACCGCGGGTGGTGAAGCGCATTTCAATGGTGCGGTTCACCGGGCAGTTGCGGAGTGCGATGGGAAACGGGGTACTTCCGACTTCGGCACCGCTTTTTTGCAATGATTTTGCCGACACCGCGGGCAGATTTACGGTACCTGCTGTGCCACCGTTATTGACATCCACTTCACAGGTGCGCCCCAGAAACGTGCCGGTGAAGCTCACCGCAATCCTGCAGCTGCCTGCGACTGAACAATCTGCGGCGCTGACTGAACACGACGTCGCCAGTAAAGCGAAAAGAAACCGCACCAGATACCGGTCAGGGCGATGAGTGCCGATCAGTTTTTCAGACATACCACCTCCATGGTAGAGATAGACAGGACGGTGGCGGCTTCCTTCACCACGGGTGCCGCATTCTGCGCCACACATTTCAGTTTTTCGCTGCCTACCTGCGCCAGTAAAGGGTTCTGCGCCGGGTTCCAGCCGCGGATAAAGGCCTGTCCCCCCTGACCGACCACACTCTGGTTCAGCCCGTTGCTGTCATTCAGTTCGGTGCCGATAGGCAGATAGTTATGCGCGCCATCCCGCACCGTCAGGATCAGCGGTGCACCTGAAATGGTGTTCATCTGCACCGCTATCGCCGCGCCCTGACGCGGATAAATTCGCGCCTCGTTGTCCAGTACGTCGACCGTTTGCGGCAAACCTTTCGCGTCCAGCTGTACCGCATTCTCCCGGTAGGGATAGAGCGAAGGCTTAATGGCGTAGCCGAACCGGTCAACCTTCGCCCCCTGACCGTTTAACAATCCGGCACCGGTCGCCCCATCGGCGTGGACGATGGCAAAGGCCGCATCATTAATTGCCGGTCCGAGGGTAACGCCACCGGCATGGGCCACCATGCTGCCGCGCATAAAGCCGGCCAGCTGCGACGTATTACGATCCACTGTGGTGCTAACCCCTGCCTGACCGTACGGTGACTGGTATTGCAGATTACCGCTGGCCGCTTTGCCGCGTCCGTTGGTGCCCGCGCTGACGCCCACACCGTAAGTCAGCTCATTCTGATCGCCCTGATAACCTGATGCATTTGCCTGAAACTGCGTGCCGTTCAGATTACTGTTGCTGACTGAGCTATACAGCGAACTGAACAGTGGCTTATTGATTGAGCTGAAGCCAAGCGGCACACTGACTGACAGCTGAATGATATTTTCATCTCTGCCATTGCCCGCCCGGGTACGGGATCCGGTAATGGCATAACTGAATTTTTCCAGCGCATGATTAAAGCTCACCGAATATTGTCGCGAGTTGGCCTGCTGATTCCAGTAACTGGCGAGACTGCCAATAAACCACAGCGATTTATTTTCATCGAGACGCTGATTAATGCTGGCGGTGAAGCGGTTCTGGGTGCGGTAATCAACGTAGGTATCCTTAAAACCATTAGTTTCCCCCGCAACGAATCCCTGCCGCGCCAACGCCGTTTCCCGAAACGTATAATAGCCTTTCGAAGTGTAGCGATACGCTGCCAACGTAATATTGGTATCCGTCGGCCCCAGATATTTGCTGTAATTTAGCTGATAGCTGTGCCCTAACCGTTGAATATTGTCTTTCAGCACGCTGCGGGCGTTGATAACGTCAAATGAGATGCCGCCCAGCGCGGTATTAAACGCCTGGCCGATACCAAAGGCTTTGTAATATTCACCAATCAGGGCCCCACCATACAGGGTCCAGAAATTCATTACGCCGCGGTGATAGGTTGCCTGGAAGACATCCGGGTGCGCTTTGATATCGGTTTCATCCAGCTGCCCGAGTGACACCGAGAAACGCGATGCGCCTTCACGTAAAAGCATCGGCGGTGCCGAAAACGGAATAACCTGTTCTCTGGTTCGACCATCCGCTTCGGTTATTTTCATGATCAGTTCACCACCGTAACCCATGGCACCCAGGTCGGTAATGGCGAAGGGGCCGGGCGGCACCATCGTTTCATACAGCGTCTGCCCGCGCTGCGTAACCGTAATTCTGGCGTTGGTTTCAGCGACACCGCGTATTATCGGAGAGTAGTTGCGCATCTCCGTCGGCAGCATGCGCTCATCTGTTTGTAACATCACACCCCGCAGGCTGTAGCTGTCAAACAGATTACCGTTGCTGCTGGTCTGCCCTGCCGTCAGCACGGCTTTTAGCGGCGTAATATCCCGCTGCACATAGGTGTAAAGGTTTTGCACAGACGACGGAGCCCGATTGCTCCAGTTAACGTTTGAGCGTTTACGCAGGCGCCATTCGCCAAGATTAACCCCGCCGGTTACCGCCAGGTTACCGCTGCTGGTTGCACTGCCTTTGCCTAATCCCCAATTGTTGCGCCAGACATTGGCAGCATAGTCGAGGTAGCCTACAGTCTCGCCAGTCTGCCACAGACTGGGATCGACGTAATCATCGCTACGATGGCGCACATACAGCTGGGGCACGGTTAAATTGAGTTCGAAATCACCGCCGTTATAGTTACTTTTTGTTCCAGGCACCCAGCGCTCAAGAATAAAACATTTGTCGTTACCATCCGGCGCAATACGTTTTAGCTGCTGCAGTTGTTTTTCATCAGGAATAATTCCCAGCTGGCTCAATTGACCCGCACTAAAACAGGCCTGCACCTGTTTATTTGCATTTTGCTGGACAAACTGAAGTTTCAACCTGCCGCGGACATTCTCATTCACATACACGATGACGTCATAAACACCGGGTAAAGTCGCGTTTTGTTGCGAGAAACGCGTAATATCAATGTTACTTCCATGCAAAAAATCACTGTTAAAATCCATTGTCGCTGGCTCAGGAGAACCTGAGGTGGAATGTGGCGCATCCTGTGCCATTACCGGGCCTCTGGTTATGATGGCCATCAGTAAACTCATTTTGATCAGTACGCTTAATTTTTTTAAGCGACTGACAGCATTGACTCCTGAATTTTTGCCCAGCTCCACAGTCAAAACTCCTTTTAGCCCCGCTTTCCAACCCTGAAAGATCCGTCACCCTCAACAACCAGCAATTATTCTTTTATGTTTTACTTTGCCTGTTTGATAAATTGCCCACCGGTCAGCCTGAGCTGCGTAAGCACGGCACCGCCATAATCATTCATATACTGGAAGTCCATTGAGGTGATCCCGCTGACTGATTTCTTATTCTGAGGGAAATAGGTCTGCTCAGAGTGAGGCGCGACCATGTCAGAATTCAGTTCAGTAGTTTTTCCGCCAGTTAGCGCATTTACAGAATTAAAAGAAAAATAGTACGGTGTCGGATTTTTAACTTTTATTCCCTCACCTTTATTAACATCGCGCACCAGACTCCACTCAAGTTTGTCTACCTCTGTTGCGGGTGAACCACTGAGCAGCGCTTTGGGGCGATAAAAAATCTTAATGCGTGTGCGGAAGGCAATTTCCAGCTTTTGTCCCGACTGCTCACCCGTTGCTTTCGGCGGTATCTCCAGCAGGTTGAACCAAAACAGCGACTCCCTGTCCTGCGGCAAAGCCATGCCGTTATAGACCATACGAATGCTCTGGCCTTTATTGGCTTCAACGCGAAAAACCGGTGGCGTTAAAATAAAGGGAACTTTACTTTTTTGTACGTCGACCTGCGCATCACCTTCATCAACCCACACTTGTGCCAGTGCAGGATTCTTATTGATATTAATGGTGCGCACATTCACTTCATTCTGATCACCGGGGAAAATGATGCGCGTCCCGCTTATCACAATGGAAGAAAATGCCGGGCTTACCGCACTGAATAATAGCGATACCAGCAGAATATTTTTAAACATAACCCTCATCCCGATACGTGGCTGAATACACAATTGCAGGAATAAACTATTGCTAATACAGTGGCGCCCTTTGCGGGCAGCCACTTTATCAGGCTTATTTATAGGCCAGGGTGTACAGCACTTTCGCATATACCGGACCGACGGTAGAGGCACCTGTCGCGTAATAACCACCCGCGTAAGTGGTGGTGGCTTTACCATCATCACTGATGTTGAAGTATTTACCGGTGCTGCCCACAGGCAGGAAGCCGGTGCTCACCCCGTAGTCATACAGGCGAACTTCAACATTCTGCGCTTTGTTGGCATCCGGTGACGCGTTGGTGAGGTTCTGCGTTTCCGGGTTGGCGCCCGAACTGCCGTTAGCTTCAAAGTGCACGGCAACCTGGGTTGGCCGATCAGCCGTACCACTTACCGGACACTTTTCAACGCGAATATTAAATGCTGTTGATCCCGTCTGATCACCCGCTTTCGCCAGCGCAGAACGGTTCACCGTTGGCAGGGTAACCTGCAGCGCTTCATCACCGCTCACGATGCTACAGGTGTTATCCGTTACTTTACCGTTAAATTCGACATAACCGTTATCCACAGCGGCTGCATTACCCGCAGCCAGCAGAGCCAGAACGGCAATTGACGTTTTCAGCTTGCGCATCTTAACTATCCTTAAATTTTTTGCGTTAAAAATAAGTACGTTTGACATTTCATGTCAGGAATCACCTGACCAATGAAATTCTTTGCCGCTGTGCCGCTTAATGTTTTAGCGTCACCACATATTCATCGTCGTTTCTGTCCAGCGTAATAACGTTATTTTTCAGGCTTGCCTGCTGGGCGAGAATGGCTTTACCCAGTAAAGTGGTAATCGTCTGTTCAATAATACGAATCAGTAACCGCGCACCGGTTTCAGCCACGCAACACTGCGCCACAACATATTCCACCACCGCATCGGTATAGTGCAGTTCACACTGATATTGTCTGGTGACACGTTCCTGAATACGCGCCAGATGTAAACGAACAATCTGACCCAGCGAACTATGCTGTAAAGGCAGGTAGGGCACCACATTCACTCTGCCCAGAAATGCTGCCGGAAATACCTTTAGTAATTCCGCTTGCAGTGCGGCCAGCAGTCCTTGCTGATCGGGCGCCGTTTCTTCATCGCTATATAACCGGGTGATTAATTCGCTGCCGGTATTGCTGGTCAGCAACAGCACGGTATTTTTAAAATCGATGCTGCGCCCTTCGCCATCTTCGAGCTGGCCTTTATCAAACACCTGATAGAAGAGTTCATGCACATCCGGATGCGCCTTTTCAATTTCGTCCAGCAGAACCACGCTGTAAGGGCGACGACGTACGGCCTCGGTCAGTACTCCGCCTTCGCCGTAGCCGACATAACCCGGCGGCGATCCTTTAAGCGACGAGATGGTGTGTGCTTCCTGATACTCGCTCATGTTGACCGTAATCAGGTTTTGATCGCCACCGTACATGCTTTCCGCAATCGCCAGCGCAGTTTCGGTCTTGCCGACACCCGATGGCCCAACCAGCATAAAGACGCCCAGCGGTTTGCGTGGGTCAGCCAGGCCAGCGCGTGCCGTCATAATGCAGTCGCTCAGCTGAGCAAGGGCGGCAGGCTGTCCAATGACGCGCTGGTTGAGGCGTGCTGGCAGTTCCATGACTTTTTTGACCTCATCTTTCAGCATCTGGCCGACAGGAATGCCCGTCCAGTCACCCACAATGCGCGCAATGACGGCTTCATTAACCTCGGCCTGAACGAGTTGCTCATCAGAGATTAACTGTGCCAGCTGCTGCTCTTCCTTCTGCAACGCTTCTCGTCGCGCTGTCAGCGAGGCGGTATCACACTCATGTTGCGCCAGCGCACCGGCGATCTGCTGTCGCAGAGACACAATCCGGCCGACGCATTCGCGCTCGGCCTGCCAGCGTTTTTCTAAGGCCTCACCCGCTTCCGACCACGCCTGCAAGGCAGTATTCAGCTCGGCGATACGCTCAGAGGCATCACGGCCAAACTGATGGGCTTTCGCCAGCGATTGCAGCTCGGTGCGCGCGGTTTCCTGCTGCCAAATCAGGGTTTGCAGCCTGGCCGGGGCGGTAAACTGCGCCACGGCAATGCGGGCACAGGCCGTGTCCAGCAGGCTGATAGCCTTATCAGGTAGCTGCCTTGCCGGGATATAACGATGGGATAAGGTGACGGCCGCCTGCACGGCTTCATCGGTGATCCAGACACCGTGGTGCTTCTCCAGAGCCGGGACCAGACCGCGTAACATCGCCACGGCGACATTTTCTGGCGGTTCAGCGACCTGCAACACCTGAAAACGGCGCGTCAGTGCCGGATCTTTCTCGATGTGACGTTTATATTCACTCCAGGTCGTGGCACCGATGGTGCGCAACTGGCCGCGCGCCAGCGCCGGTTTAAGCAGGTTAGCAGCATCACCGGTACCGGCATTGCCGCCCGCGCCGACCAGGGTGTGAATTTCATCAATGAACAGCACCACAGGCTGAGGTGACGCCATTGCTTCCTCAAGTACGCCTTTCAGGCGCGCCTCAAACTCACCTTTCATGCTGGCACCCGCCGCCAGGGCAACCACATCCAGGGTTAACAGACGAACGTTCTCTAACGCTGGCGGCACCGCGCCGGCGACGATCGCCTGTGCCAGCCCTTCGACCACCGCGGTTTTTCCTACACCCGCATCTCCTGTTAACAGGGGATTATTCTGACGACGGCGCAGCAGGATATCGACCATGGTGGCGATTTCCTGGTTTCTCCCCAGCACGGGATCGGTCTTGCCTTCACGTGCCAGCAACGTCAGGTCAGTGGTGTATTGCGCCAGTGAAGCCGTTGCCGCCTGCCCCATCGCCTGGCTGGCTTCGCCGGGCATTGAGCCCTGGTAGAAGGCCGAGCCATCGCTGGCGTCTTCTGTCGCTTCCGGTGATTCACGCGTGATGTAGTTAAGCTCGCTGGTCATGACGTCCAGCGCCACTTTTTCCAGCGCAGGTGCCATCCCGAGCAGTGTACGGCGCAGCTCCATGTTACTGAGCATGGCAATCAGCAGGTGGGCGCTGCGAATACGGTTATCGAGACACTCCAGGCTGGCACACACCCAGGCGCGCTCAATGGCCAGCTCGATATGATAGGAGAAGTCAGAGATTGAGCTGGCGCCGGTTGGCAGGCGAGCCAGCGCCTGCGTAAAGCCGCGTTCAAGCTGTTCCCCGTCAATGTCAAAATAACGAACGATGTGTTTAAGATCGCTGTCTCCGTGGTGCCAGAGCTGATTCAGCCAGTGAACTAACTCGACGTAAGGATTACCGCGCAATTTACAGAAAGTGGTGGCACTCTCAATGGTTGCGAAGAGCGTTTTATCCAGCTTGCCAAATAAATTTTTTCTGATGATAGCCACGTTCATTACCTTTTAAACGTTGCATATGCAGACGGGTTAAATCACCTTGCTGTGAACTCGCCGTACCATGCCGATGCTTTGTGCATTCATGGCGATGAAATTTAACGGCTCACCCTATTATTGTGAACCCCCTAAAATCACATTGGGAATAAAATTAACAAAACTCCTAATGGCGGGACATTTAACGAGAGTCAACTGAGACTTTATTACTACTTCAGGTTTGAATGATGGGAAAAAGGAGCGAAAAAAATCACAATAAGCCATTGATAATAAATCAAATTAAATGATTCTCAGTATGCGGGGGCAATCAAAAAAAACGCCATCCTTACCAATAAGCAAACTCCTACAGCGACGTAATCAATAACCTATTTATTGCTTAACCCTTTCAAATAAAATAAAACCTTTAAGATGTACTGAGCAGAAAACTTAATATTGATCTCATTTAGCCCCAGACAAAAAGTTTTATTTCCATTTAACTTTCAAAAAAAATAAGCATCACTGAATAGCGGGCATCAGAAAACAGACAACAAAGCAGAGAACGCTCATGGACACTAACTTTCTTGATTATTACAACAAAGAACTGACGTTCATGCGTGAAATGTCACGTAATTTTGCTGCCCAGCATCCCAAAATTGCGAAACGGCTCGGTATGCATGGTATTGAAGTCGCCGACCCGTTTGTTGAACGGTTGATTGAAGCATTCTGCTTTATGTCCGCCCGTACGCAGGTCAAACTGGATGCTGAATTTCCGCTGTTTACCCGCCGGTTACTGGACATTATCTACCCCAACTACACCGCCCCCACTCCTTCAATGGGTGTGATTCAGTTGCAGCCGAGCCTGAAAGAGGGCGATCTGACGCGGGGCTATTGTGTCCCGCGCAACAGCGCCTTTCTTACGCCTATCGCCCCTGGCGAAGTGACGCGTTGTGAATTTCGCAGCGGCCAGGACGTGCAACTGTGGCCATTTACCGTGGCCGAAGCGCGTCTGACCAGTTTGCCGCCGGATATGCCCTCTCTGGAACGACATCGCATTCCGGCGCATTGCCTGAAAGAAGCCTTGCGCATTAAATTAAAGCTGCCCGCCGGCATTACCTTCTCACAGCTGGCAGCACTTGACCGCTTACCTTTCTACATTGACGGTGATGAGCGCATCGTCTCGCATATTTTTGAAATGCTGCATGGCAGCCATGTGGCCACGATCATCCGGGGTGCGCATGATGGTCAGGTGGTTGACACGGTGATCAGTAAAGAGGCGCTAAGCTTTGATAGCCTGTCGCCCGAACAGAGTTTACTGCCGGTTTCGTGGAATATTTTTCATGGTCACAATCTGGTACACGAGTACTTCTCGTGTCGTCAGCGCTTTTACTTTTTCACCGTGACCCAACTCGCCAGCGCCGTAAGGCAGAACAACGCGGACGAAATGGAGATCATCATACTGCTCGACCGGCAGTCACAGGCGCTGGCCAGTCACGTCACCGCCTCACGCTTCCTGCTACATTGCACCCCGGTGATCAATTTGCTGCCGCGGCGCATGGACAAGCTGGAGATCAACCGCAAGCTGAATGAGTTCCACGTCCTGCCGGACCGCAGCAGGCCGCTGGATTTCGAAATTTATGCTATTGAAAAAGTGTTTGGACAAAAAGCGGAAAGCAGCCAGGAAGTGAACTTCCATCCTCTTTTCCAGACGCGCCATAGCGACAAAGGCAACTATGGCCGCTACTTCTCTACCGTCAGAAAAAATCACGCCGGCAAACCTAATACACGTAAATACGACACGCGGACTGCCTATGCCGGTACCGAGGTTTTTTTATCGCTGGTTGACCAGCAGAACGCCCCTTACAGCGATGACATCCGCTATCTGTCGATTGAGGCGCTGGTGACCAACCGCGACCTGCCGCGCCTGATCAGCGTCGATGGCAGCTTTTCGCTGACCACCACGGATTCCGCGCCGGTTAGCGGTGCCCGCTTTCTGTTTCAGCCCAGCGCGCCTCGCGCGCCTTTTGCTCAGGGCGAATCAGCCTGGCGATTGATTCGCCAGCTCAGTTACAACTATCTGCCGTTGTCTGATATGCCGCACAGTGAAGGCGGTGAGGCGCTACGCAATATACTGCGCCTGTTTGTTAATAACGCCGACCACGAAGCCAATACCCAGATAGACGCGCTGGTAGGCTGTAAAAGCGAGCCGGTGATTCGCCGTTTACCGGGCAATGGCCTGCTGGTTTACGGCCGCGGTATCCGCTGTTCGCTAACGCTGGATGAAGAAGGATTTTCCGGCATCAGCCCCTATTTGTTCGGCATGATTATGGAGAACTATCTGGCGCGACACGCAGCGATTAATGTCTTTACCGAGACCGAATTGCTGACCATGCAGCGCGGGCGCATAGGCTGGTGGCAACCCCGACATGGACGCAGAGGCGTGTTGTGATGGCTCATCGACCGGCAAACGCCCCTGTACATGGACTTGATAACTGGTTTGATGAAGCTACCCCCTGGGACAGCGGCTTTATCAGCCTGATGCGCATGCTGGCGGCGCGCTCGCCTGAGCAACCCGAACCCGGCACCGCCGCGCTACCCGCCAGTGAGAATTTCACCCTTGGCCAGACGCCGTCTATGGGTTTTGCCCCGCGCGAAATTGAACACGTCAGCCAGCAAAAAGGCAAAACGCATATTCAGCTGTTCGGTCTGGGTGTGTGGGGTCCACAGGGCGCAATGCCGTTGCATCAAACCGAGCTCGCCTACAGCCGTAATGAGCAGCACGATCTGGCGCTAACGCATTTTGTCGATCTTTTTCATCACCGCGCGTTAGCAAAGTTTTATCGTGCCTGGGCCCTTTCGCAGGACACAGCATCACTGGATCGTCCGCAGGAAGAACGCTTTTCCTTTTATACCGGTAGCCTGATGGGGATTGACCCGCAGGAACTCGCGGAGAGTGTCCTGCCCCGTCACCCTCGCCTCTCTGCCGTCTCTCATTTGGTTCGTGAAGCGCGTAATCCCGAAGGCTTGCTTGGTGCGCTGCATTACTACTTTGCGCTGCCGGTGAAAATGCGCGAGTACGTCGCGCAATGGCTCACCCTGCAAACAGACGATCAGACGCAACTCGGTATCGGCAACGAGTCTGCGCTGCTGGGTGACGGTGCCATCCTCGGGAATACCGTTCTGGACCGGCAGCACAAATTCCAGCTGATTTTCGGTCCGTTAACCCTGCAGCAATATGTGCGTTTCAGCCCATGGGGAGAGGATCTGCCGGTGCTGTGTGAATGGGTTCGTCAGTTTGTTGGGTTTGAGTACGCCTGGGAAGTGAGCCTGGTGCTGGCAGCCAGTGAGGTACCTTGTGCAGCCCTCGGGGAAACCCATCAGCTGGGTTATACCAGCTGGCTGGAGCGTGATGATCAGGATACACCGCTGGCGGGCATGAGTTTTGAACCGGAGACACACCACAATGCTTACTGACGCGCTGGCTACCCGATTCCTCCTTCTACACCCGCTAACTAAGGAAAGCCTGTGAGTGATTATGAGACCCCGGCGTGCCCGGTGTGGTATCAGCCATTACTGAAGCCGGTGCACGACGATTTACCCTGCGGTACCAGCCTGGAAGATGATGCTGCGTTTCTTCTGCTTGAAAGTCGCTTAGCGCCCAGGATGGGGGCGGAATATGGCAGCTTCGTGGAAGCCGTCGATCCGATCAACTGGGCAGAAATTGAACGTGAAGTCAAAACGCTGTTAACCCGCAGCCTGGATTTACGCCTGCTGATCATCCTGATCCGTTGTCGGTTGCGCCGTATCGGCGTGGCGGCGCTGGATGAAGGATTGTGCGCGCTCATCTGGGCATTACAACAGTGGCCCGGGCAGATCCATCCGCAGTGCTATGAGGAGGGGATATTTGAACCGATTATGCGCGCTAACGCGCTGGCCGAGCTGGGTTCACACGAGGGTATTCTGGCTGATTTGCGCCAGCAGCCATTGCCGAAAGTGGCCGGTTTACAGCTCAGCGTGCGGGATGTGGAACGCGCAAAGCTCACGCCGCATGCTGAACAGGCGCTGGATGAGAACGCATTAGCACTGGCGATGCTGGGCTGGCAGGAGCAGCAGTCGGACGCCATCATTTCACTGCGCAACGCAGAGGTTCATCTTGTGCAATTACAGGGGCTGTTAACCGCGACGCTGCGGGAAGATGCGCCCGCTTTTGACGATTTGCTAAAGCTGCTGGCGCTGTTCCGCAGCGCAGATACCAGCACGACGCCGGTCACGCCTGCCGTCGCATCCCCTGAGCAGGCGCAGGAAGTCGCTGCTGAATACCTGCCGGAGGTGAATACGGAGGACGAGGAGCCTGAGCCGGCACCTGCCACGCATAGCGGGGCGAACGTGGCTGCCCCGCCAGCGAGCATCCCGGTTCCCCCGGTGCGCGGCATTCAGGACCGTACCGATGCATTGCTGCGCCTGCGGGAAATCCAGCAGTGGTTTTTACGCAACGAACCCAGCAGTCCGGTCGGTGACATGCTGGCCATCACCGAACAGATGGTGGGTAAGCGTTTTGCGGAACTGCTGCAAATTTTGCCGCAGGAATTGATCGCCCGACTGAGCCAGGGACAGGAGAGCTGAGGATGACATTACGCAATAGCATCATACTGCTGGCAGCTACGCTGCTGAGCCAGCCGGCAATGGCGGCCTGCCAGTGGGATCCCGATCCGGCATTTGGCGGTGAAAAACCCACCACCCTCACGATCAGCGGCACCACCCTGTATGTGGATGCCAATGCGCCGGTCGACGATATTATTCAAACACTCAATTCCAGCATGCAGGCGCGCCAAATCAGCTACATCAATTGTGTTCCCGGCGAGAACTACGGCAAAACAGCGCTGCCGCCCTTACAGCCAACCGGCATGGCACGCTCTTTCACCACCAATATTGCAGGGCTGAGCGTAAGGCCAGCCTGGACCAACGCCACCGGGGCCTTCGGTTACTATCCTTCTTTTCAGACGATGCCAGAGAAGCGTTTCAATTATCCGGTCAACTCCTATTTCAGGCTGGAATTCATCAAAACCGCACCGCGGCTGAAGCTGAAAGATCCCAAAGGCGACATTGCGCTGAATGCCGGCGTCATCCTGCGAAACTGGATCACGGTCGATACGCCTTCCACTTATGCCCAGTTACTGCAGATTGGTGATATCCGTATCGTCAGCATTCCCAGCTGCAGTCTGGATGGCCCGCGTACGGTGGATTTTAATGACGTCAGTGCCAGCGATCTGCGGCGCGGCGTGGTTCGCGACCTGAACTTCAGCCTGACATGCGCAACCGACTATGGCTCGTACAGCGCGACCGCGTCTTTGTCTGCGGCGTCGCCTAACAGCGATGGCACCATACCGGCAGCCGACAGCGCCGGAAACAGCGACCGTATGAAAATCCAGGTCACTGACAGTAATGACGGCAGGATGCCGGCTGACGGCACGCTCGGTGAGACACGCGTCAACGTGGCCGACAGCGTACCGGTGAATTTCCGCTGGAAAGCCACGCTGCTGGAAGGCAACGGTACGCTCCCTGAGGATGGCAAGCTCACGGCCCGCGCCGAGATCCTGCTGGTGGTGAACTGAACTTCTATGCCGCTGATATGAAAACTCATCCGACTATTTTCGTTGCTATCGCCAGCTACCGGGACACGGAACTGGTTCCTACACTGCTCGATATGCTGGCTCAGGCGAATCGGCCCGAAAGGCTGCATATTGCGGTGTGCTGGCAGGATGACGGCGATGTCTCGCCTTTTACGGCGCACGGTTTTAGCTGTCAGCAGGCTGGCACCTGTGCTGGGCATGTGCGCTATCGACTGGGCAAAAAGGCCGCAACCATCGATCTCATCGCCGTTGATTATATGCAAAGTCAGGGAGCGTGCTGGGCCAGACATCTGAGCAATACCCTGTTCGCCGGGCAGGACTATCACCTGCAGATTGATTCACACAGCCGTTTCATTGCGCACTGGGATGATGAAATGATCACGATGCTGGAGAGTCTGCGCGCGCAGAGCGCCCGACCGGTGCTGAGCCATTATCCGCCGCCCTATACGCCAGGCCAGCAGGCCAGCGAGCGCAGCACTACGGTCAGCCGTCTTGTTTTTAGTCAGTTTAATGACAAGGGAATTGTTACGCTGAAATCAGCCGCCATGCAGGACGACAGTCCGTGCTACAGCGGCTATCTGGCTGCCGGTTTTATCTTTGCCGATGGCCATTTTGTGGAAAACGTTCCTTACGATCCGCAACTGTTCTTTAGTGGTGAAGAGATTTCACTGGCGGCAAGGGCCTATACCCATGGCTATGACCTGTATACCCCCGGCAAAGTAGTGCTGTGGCACTACTACGGCAGAAATGAAGCACCCAAATTCTGGGGCGATCATACCACTGAAGCCAAAGAGCGTAGCCTGATTACTGCAGCGTGGTGGGAGCGCGACGCCACCTCCTGCCAGCGCATCCGCTGTTTACTGGGCATCAGCCAGCAACCGCTCGATCTCGGCCAATGGGGGCTGGGTCAGCAACGCACTTTGCAGCAGTATGAGCAGCGCATCGGCATCAACTTTCAGCAACAGCGCCTTCATCCGCCGATCAGCGACGCAGCTGACCCGAGCGTGGCCGACCCGCTGCCAGACGCGGCGGCCGCACAGCAGCAGAACGGTAGCCAGCAACGCCAGATGAAGCTGCCACGGGCCGATGTCGATCGGCTGCGTGAAGAGGTGCTCTGGTGGCAACTCAGCGTACATCGGGCTAACAACTCGCCGCTGATGCAGCAGCAGTTCTCCCCCGCAGAGATTGCAATACTGCCAAAGAGCGATGAGGGCGAGGCGTTTGCGCTCACGGTGGTGTTGAACGCAGATTCGGCAATCCATGCACACTGCATCCGCTTGTGTCCTTACATAGACGGTATCGGCTGGGGCGAAATTCGGGAGCAGATATGGTAAACACCCATCCCGCACTAACCGAACTGATTGTCAGCTGCACGCTGCTCAGGATGCGCGGCATCATTCCTTCGCTGCTGGATCTTGAGCAGCAGTTGCGGCAAACCATCACCGGTTACAGTCGTTATCTGACCACGAAAGATTACCCTGCGGCGGAGGTGGACGCCTTACAGCGCCTGATGTGCCGGGTGATTGATCAGGCGGCAACCGGTTGTCTCGCCGCGCAGGGACTGAGCTGGAGCAACTATCAGCTGGCACCCGGTTTTTATGGGCACTATGACCCGGATATTTACCGCCACGCCCACAGCCAGCTGTTACTGAGTTCCGCCCACGAAGAGATCACGGCCGCCGCGCTGACGCTTTACACCCTGTCACCGCAGCCCTTACCAGGCAGCGAGCGGCTGCCCGTCCGCTCTCACGTTACCCGGGTTTTAGCAGAGCAGCAGGAAGCGGACGTGACTGATGAAACCGCACCGGTTGTGGCGGCTGTCACTGGTCCGGTCTGGCGCTGGAAAAGGCTGGCACTGCAACTGGTTTTATCCGGTTTACTGCTGGGGCTACTCTGGTTTGGATGCCGCATGCTGCAAAACGGGAGCCTGCAAATGGGCGTTCAGAAACGCAATCTGCTGTTGCTCGCCAGCGCGCTCATTATCATTTCTGCCCTGGCATGGCTCACGTCCGACCCGCTCACTGCTAACCTGCTGCTGGCCGGATTCGTCATCCTGGCCATCGCGCTGATCGTCCAGCAAGTGCGCTGGGAAACGCGCGCATTGCCTCAGCCACCGCAAACAGCGCCACCTGAGTCCGATAGCCCGGCACCGGTGGTTCTGATCCTCGGGCCCTATGCAAAAAAATGGTTCACTGAAACCAATTATACCGACAGCGCGCGCTTCAGCAGCAATGCCGCCTGGCTACTGATTACCACGCCTGATGAGCTGAACCGTCGTCTCGACTATTTTCAGCACCATGCGCCCGCTACCGACGTCGTGACGTTTTTCCCTTTTCTGCCTGACGGCCACGACAGCGTGGAGCTCATCAATGACCAGCTGATGCGCTGGACGCGGGATTTTGCCGGCGTGATGGCGGCAACCCAACTGCCCTGCTTTGTCGCGATATACGCGCAGTTAAGCAGCGAATTACGTAAGCATTCGCCAACCAATACCCGCTGGTGCGGCGAGCTGGAGGTAAACCGGCGCGAGACGCGTACGCTGGCTGGCGAGTGGGCGCGCGTCAGACACCAGCTGATGAGGCAGGATGATGCCAGCGCCAGTGATCGCCAGCGCGCCGCACTGGGCAGCGAATTACTGGACTGGATGGAGCAGCAGCAGATTGTTACTACGCTGCAGCACATTATGACGCACTCTCCGCTGCAGCTCAGTGGTGTGCTGCTCTGTGACTATGGCTCTGGCTTTACCCGCCATGGCGCATGGTCATTCTGGCTTGAAGAGCGCTACGGCATCCTGCCGCCGCTGTGCAGCCGGGTGTCGATGTTGCCCTTGCCCGTCGTGCGGCAGCGCCGTTCCGTCAGCGCGCCGCTCCCCGCGCCGCTACCGCGCTATGGCCAGCAACCCGCCTGGCTGTGGAGTCTCGGTCTTGTCACGCTGCTGCTGGCAGCGCAAATCAGCGTCGCTGGCTGGCGTGGCGACCAGCAGCAGCGGATCTACGCCCGCACTATCGCCTCGTTGCAGGTACCGGATCAACTCTCGGTGGCGTCGCTGCAGCAGAATCTCGTTACGCTACAGCAGCTGCGTACGCAGCAGGCGGCGTGTGGCGCGCAGCGGTCAATGCTGAGCTGGGGACTGAACCCGTGTCACGCCCTTGCCCAACAGGTTGAACGACAGATTAACCGGTTGCAGGCGGTCAACGTGATGACGACAGCCGCTACCGTGCCGTTGTTTGAGCCCGGGAAGGCACGCATTTCCCCGCAGGCGCTTTCTCATCTTGACGCGATAGCGCAACAGATCGCGCGGTTACCGCACACCCAGCTTTTAATTATCGGACACGCTGACAGCACCGGCGATGACACCCTGAATGCTTCCCTTTCGCTGGAGCGCGCCACTGCCGTGCGTAACTGGCTGGTAAATAAACATATTGACGCTGCACGCATCCGGGTGCGTGGCGCTGGGGCAGCAGAGCCTGTCACCAGCAATACGACAGCCACCGGTCGTCAGGCAAATCGACGCGTTGAAATTCTGCTGTTCCCCACCACCCCGTAACTATGGAGCCCGTTTGTTATGAGTCACAAAAGTATTATGTATCCAATTACGGAAGGCGTATTCATGACGACGCCGCCCGTTCTGGACCGTTCTATTCAGATTCTGATGTTCCGCGATCCGGATGATAAAGAGTACCGCATTGTCATTACGCGCGCGGCGCTGGCGGAAGAGCAAACGCAAGAGCAGTGGGTTGAAAAGGAGATGGAAAACCTGCGTTTTCGCCTGCCGGGCTTTCAGACGGAAGGGAAAGTGTTAAAACACCAGATTGGCCCGGCTAAGCTTGATGTCATTCAGGTGGCAAACCGTTATCTGGATGAGGGGGAAGTGGTCCGTCAGGTTCAGTCAGTGATCAAATTACCGCAGCATCATCGCTATAACCCCGTCGGCCGTGACGTGCTGGTTTTTACGCTGCAAACCAATATTGATGAGTTTACCGATTATCAGCGTAAACATTATGTGCAGATTATAAACAGCTATTCGCCGGCCCTGTAATACGGCCAGAAGCGATATCGAAAATGATTTGAAGGAATCGTCATTATACAAGGAGCTGTATTATGTTAGCCGTCGCCGTTGAGTCAAATAATGTCTATTATCGTCTCGGTCTTATCCATCTGATTGAACAAATCAGCCAGGTTAAGCCGCTCGATGATTATCAGATTCTGCCACAGCACGTTCCGCGGCTGAGCGAAACGGCGAACATCATTTTCACTGAAAACGCGGCGATCATTAATAGCGGCCTGCACAATAACAGCAGCGGCAAGTCGCCGGGAAAAGCTGAGCACGGCGCGGCCTTCCACCTTACCTTTAACGCGGCAGGTTTGTTCATTGAAGATGCCTGTAATTTTATCAGTCGCATTTTTACCGCTGCCGGTTTAATCCTGGCGGGCATGGATCAACGTGAATTCTACCGCTCGCTAAAAGTACGTAAAAATGCCCAACTGTCTGATGCGGAGAAACGGCTGGTGATGCTGAGCGGGTACGGGCACGATATTGTTAATATCTCCCGCATCATGCACTGCTCACCCAACAGTTCCTATACTTACCGCCGCAACGCGATGAAAAAACTGGGCATGGATAATCGGCTGCAGTTTTATAAATATGTGCAGGTGCTGGCGCGGTTTAAACAGCACAATAATATTTTCATTTGCCTGTAGGGGCCAGATATCTGTAACTGATGACGGCCCGCGCCGCCCTGAACCGATGCAGCGCGCGGTGTTGACCGTCTGATTGCTGACCGGCACAAAAAACCCGGCTTGCGCCGGGTTTGCTTTGATTCTCACTCATTGTCGCGATTGATTAACTGTAAGCATGCAGCGTGCGCTGGCACAGTGCCGAGCGAACGCAGTCGTCTTTACCGAAACGCACCACGCCAATCATCTCATCCTCTTCGAAGCGCGCCAGCGCATCGGCAAGGCCAGATTTGACGCTGGCGGGCAGGTCGCACTGGGTGATATCCCCGTTGACAATCACGGTGACGTTTTCGCCCAGGCGGGTCAGGAACATCTTCATCTGCGCAGCGGTGACGTTTTGCGCCTCATCCAGAATCACCACCGCATTCTCAAAGGTACGTCCGCGCATATAAGCGAAGGGCGCAATCTCTACCTTGGCGATTTCGGGTCGCAGGCAGTACTGCATAAAGGAAGCGCCGAGACGTTTAACCAGAACGTCGTAAACCGGTCGGAAATAGGGGGCAAATTTCTCGGAGATGTCTCCTGGCAGGAAACCGAGATCTTCATCCGCCTGTAAAACCGGGCGCGTCACAATGATCCTTTCGATGTCCTTATTGATCAGGGCCTCGGCTGCTTTCGCAGCGCTGATCCAGGTTTTACCGCAGCCGGCTTCACCGGTCGCGAATATCAGCTGTTTCGTTTCTATGGCGTTAAGATAGTGCGCCTGAGCATCGTTTCTGGCCTCAATTGGTGACCGGTCACGCACATCGCGCGCCATGCCAATTGCATCCAGCCCACCCATCTGCACCAGCGAAGTGACCGATTCTTCTTCACGCTGACGATGACTGCGAGAGTCACTGCGAAGCACTCGGCGGGCTTCACGACGCGCTTTGATCACTGCTTTCTGTCTTCCCATAGTGGCACCTTACAGTTGGTTTCATTTATCGCGGCGGATCACCCGCGGCGATGATTTGAACGCTTTAGAGGTTTTGTTGGCTTCCTTGTAAGCCGTATCGAGCCAGTGAGAAAAGTGTGCAACAACGCCGAAACGCTGCCGCGCACCGGTAAACATCGGAAAAGAATTCGAAGGCGATAAAAGAAAGGTGAAGAGGATTCTCACGCGGAAGGCAATCCCCCGCAGCGTACTGCGCTAGCTGAAGTGTATTTAACTGTCCGTATAAGGACCGGGCCATGCGCGAACTCCAGTGGACTTAGCCACACAACTGACGACGCTATGACTAAAGTTCATCATATTTCCGCCGATTTGCAACACTATTTTTACTTTACGGCAAAGAAAACCCGCGTGGCGCTGCCTTAGTCCGGTGCGCTTAAATTAAATTAATAATAATATTCAGTAAGATAGGTAATTCAGCACTTAACAAACTGTTTCAGAAAATTCGGACGTCACAGCGAGACAGGAGAAATTTAAGGCGGGCTTAACAGCAGCGCCTGGCACCGCGAACGGCGGACAAGCGCTGTACATTAATTAATCAGGCTTCGAGCAACGGCTGCCCCAGATAATGATTTTTGTCCGCCACGCCGGGCAAAACAAAAAAGTATCCGCCGCCGATGGGACGAATATATTCTTCCAGCGCTTCGCCGTTCAGCCGTTTCTGCACGGTAATAAAGCCTTTGCTTAAATCGTGCTGATAACAGATGAACAGCAGCCCCATATCCAGCTGCCCTGCCCCGGTAATCCCCGAGGAATAGCTGTAGCCGCGCCGCAGCATCAGGCTGCTGTCGGTTTGCGGCGTGCGCGGATTGGCGAGCCGGATATGCGCATCCAGCGCGATAATCTCGCCGTCCGGATCGCGGGCGTAATCCGGCACGTCATGCTCGTGCTGCATCCCCAGCGGCGCGCCGGACAACTTCTCACGACCAAAAATGGTTTGCTGCTCGCCCAGCGGCGTGCGGTCCCACATTTCAACGTGAAAACGGATGATGCGCACCGCCTGATAGCTGCCGCCGTGCGTCCACGCCGGTTCCTGCTGTTCCGGTGTCACCCACAGCAGCTGGTCCATTAACTGCGCATTATGGGTATCCGGATTGGCGGTGCCATCTTTGAAACCCAGCAGGTTAATCGGCGTTTCGCGCCCTTTGCTGCGTGCAGCGTGATCGGCGATAAAGCCGTCGCGCCGCCAGCGCACCGCCAGCAGATCCGGCGTGTGCTTGATGATATCGCGCAGCGCGTGAATCACCGTATCCTGGGTATTGGCGCAGATCTGAATCAGCAGGTCGCCATGACACTGCGCGGCGTCGAGCGAATCGTTGGGAAAGCGTGTCATCGTCTGCAGCTGGCTGGGCTTATGCGCGGCCAGCCCGAAGCGCTCGTCGAACAGTGAATGCCCCACCGACAGCGTCAGGGTCAGGTTATCGGGCGCAATGTCCGCACCGAGGATGCCGGAGTCGAGCGGCGGCAGCTGCGGATTGGGCACCGCCGGCGCCGGTCCGCCGTGGGTGAGAAAGGCAAAGCGCTGCGTCAGCAGCCGCAGCAGGCGTTCCAGTTCGGCTTTATCACCGGCCAGCACATCAAACGCCACCAGCATCATAGATGCCTGCTGCGGCGTCAGGATGCCGGCCTGATGAGCGCCGTAAAACGGTTGCGCCTGCTGGCGCGCGTCAGGTGCAACCGTGCCGGGTGAGAAACTCTCTGCCGCGCTGGCGGCATGGAACGGACAGCCGCCGCCCAGTGCCGCCGCGCCACCCAGCATGCCCAATCCCTGTAACAGACGACGACGCGACGGTTGCGCCGCGTCATTTTTTTTACTCATGATTAATCAAGACCTAAAGTGCCGCGCAGCAGGGAGAGATCTTCCGCCAGCGTGGTGATGGGCCCTTTCAGCGCATTACGGTCGCTGGTGGTCAGCTTTTCATAGGAGGCAAAACCGTCTTTGGTGCGGTATTTGCTGAGAATGCCATCCACCTTCTTAAAGTTCGCGTCCACTTTCGCCAGCAGCTGCGGATTGGCTTTTTGCAGCAGAGGACGCAGCAGATCAACGATTTTCTGTGCGCCGTCGATGTTGGCCTGAAAATCGGACAGATCGGTACGGCTGTAGCGATCTTCCTCACCGGAGATTTTGCTGGACGCCACCTCTTCAATCAGGCCTGCCGCACCACCGACCACTTTCGCCGGCGGGAAGGCCAGCTCGCTGACGCGGGTTTGCAGATCCTGCACATCCTTATACAGCTGGTCAGCGAACGCGTCCGCGCCTTTGGTAGTGTTGTCGGCGAACAGCAGTTTTTCCAGCCGGTGGAAGCCGGTAAATTTCGGATCTTCCGCTTTTTTCTCGAAGTCATCTTCACGCGCGTCAATGCTGCCGTCGAGGTCAGAGAACAGTTCGGCAATCGGCTCGATGCGCTCGTAGTGCACGCGCGTCGGCGCATACAGCGCTTTGGCTTTTTCCACGTCACCGGCTTTTACCGCGTCGGTAAAGGCTTTGGTGCCGGCCACCAGCGCGCTCACCTCGCCCATCACGTAGACTTTATAATCAGCAATCGGCCCGACCAGCTGCAGCACGTCTGGCTTGCCGTTGCTGGCGGTTTGGCTGTCACCGCTGACCACCAGCTTGCCTTTCGGATTGGTGAGCAGGCCGCAGGTCATGTCATATTCACCCGCTTCCAGGTTGGCGGTGAGCTTCTGGCTGAAGCCAGGCGCGATGTTTTCGCGCTCTTCCACCACCATCACGCCTTTGAGGATTTCCCACTCCAGCGCTTTCTGGCTGTTGTTTTTGATGATGAACTGGGTTTTACCGGACTGCACGTTGAGCGACATCGGCTCGCACTGCTTGTCAGTGACCGTCACCGTGACCTGCGGTACGGCAGCGGCAGAAGCGGCACCGGACAGCGCCAGCATGGAGAGCAACAGCGCCTTACGGCGGAAGCGAATCGTCATAGTCATATCCCTGTTACATGAAGGTACAGGCGCACGCGCGCCTGCGAAAAGTTAGCGCACCGACCGTGCAGCGCTGGGTGCCGGACGCGCCGGGAAGAAAAACAGCAGCAGCGCCGGGATCAGATAAATCAGCCATACCGCGACTTCGCTGACGCTCGGCGCTTCCTGATAACCCAGAATGCCTTCCAGCAGCGTGCCGAAGATCGAATGGGTCGAGAGCGTATTGCTGAAGTCAAACGCGGTGGCCTGGAAGTGGTTCCACAGTCCCGCCTCATGGAAGGCGCGGATCGCCCCCGCCGCCAGTCCGGCCGCCACCAGCAGGATGAACAGGCTGGTCCAGCGGAAGAAATGCGCCATGTTAAGACGCACGCCGCCGTAGTAAATCAGCATGCCCAGCACGATGGCGGTCGCCAGACCCAGCACCGCGCCAATCGGCGGCGCATAACCGACATCCTGGGTGAAGGCCGCCAGCAGAAAAAACACCGACTCCAGCCCTTCCCGCGCCACGGCGAGAAACACCATCAGCACCAGCGGCAACCCGCTGCCGCCCGGCTTCTGCAGCGCCTGATCGACCGATTTTTCCAGCGTGGCTTTGATATTGCGCGACACCTTGCGCATCCAGAACACCATCGAAGTGAGGATCACCACGGCAATTACCGCCACGATGCCCTCGAACAGTTCCTGCTGTTTCTGCGGGAACTCACCGGTGGTTTCGTTGATGAAAATACCCAGCGCGAGGCACAGCGCTGCTGCGATAAACACGCCGGCCCACATCGCGGGGAACCACTGGCTGCGCTGGGTGCGTTTGAGATAGCTGGCAATCAGGCTGACGATGAGCGCTGCCTCAAGACCTTCGCGCAGCATAATGAGAAAAGGGACGAACATCACCAACCTCTTGAATGTTAAGGAGGGTAAACCTTAGGTAAAAATACGTAAAGTGCGAACGATATCGATTATCATTATCGCGGATGAAAATACAAGTCACCGCGCGAAATTAATTTTGCTTTTGCGGGTCAGGGTGCGATGCGGGAAAGTCAGGGCGGAGTGACAGATTAGGCGATGAATCGCGCGCAGAGGAAGTGACACTAACAGTGCGGGGAGCACGGCACTCGCGCTCCCCGCTTTACTCAGGCCAATACCGTTATTTGGTGTTGTATTCCGCTTCGGCAGCAATAAAACGCTGCTGCGCTTCAGCCGACGGTTCGCGACCGGCCAGGCTCACCACGGCAATCGCGATGCTGGCGAACAGGAAGCCCGGGATGATTTCATACAGATTGAGCCAGGCGTACTGCTTCCAGATCAGCACCGTGGCGGCACCGATAATCATGCCGGCCAGCGCGCCGTTGCGCGTCATGCGCTGCCAGCACACGCCGAACAGCACCACCGGACCGAATGCGGCCCCGAAGCCTGCCCAGGCGTAGCTCACCAGGCCGAGCACGCGGTTCTCCGGGTTGGAAGCCAGCGCAATCGACACCAGCGCAATCACCAGCACCATCAAACGGCCAACCCACACCAGCTCTTTCTGGCTGGCATTTTTACGCAGGAAACCTTTATACAGGTCTTCGGTCAGCGCGCTCGAGCACACCAGCAGCTGACAGCTCAGGGTCGACATCACCGCCGCCAGAATAGCTGACAGCAGAATACCGGCGATCCACGGATTGAACAGAATACGAGCCAGCTCGATAAACACGCGCTCGCCGTTTTCGCTCACGCCCGCTGCCTGATCCGGATGGTTCTGGAAATAGGCGATGCCGAAGAAGCCCACCGCGACGGCGCCGGCCAGGCACAGGATCATCCAGGCCATGCCGATGCGGCGTGCGGTACGGATTGAACGGTGCGAGTCTGCGGCCATGAAGCGCGCCAGAATATGCGGCTGGCCGAAGTAGCCGAGACCCCAGCCGAGCAGTGAAATCACCGCCACGAAGTTGAGGCCCTTCAGCATATCGAGGTTTTCCAGGCTTTTCGCTTTAATCACGGCCAGCGAATCATCCAGGCCACCGACAGCGATAATCACAATCACCGGCGTCAGAATCAGGGCAAAAATCATCAGGCTGGCCTGTACGGTATCGGTCCAGCTCACCGCCAGGAAGCCACCCACCAGCGTATAAAGAATGGTTGCTGCCGCGCCAGCCCACAGCGCGGTTTCATAACTCATGCCGAAAGTGCTTTCAAACAGGCGCGCACCCGCCACGACGCCCGAGGCACAGTAAATGGTGAAGAAGATCAGGATGACCAGTGCCGAGATGACGCGCAAAATTTTGCTGTGGTCTTCGAAGCGGCTGGTGAAAAAGTCTGGCAGGGTTAAGGCGTTATTGTGATGCTCGGTCTGCACACGCAGGCGACCCGCAACAATTTTCCAGTTCAGCCACGCGCCAATCGTCAGGCCGATGGCAATCCAGCTCTCAGAGATCCCGGAGAGAAAAATCGCGCCCGGCAGTCCCATCAGCAGCCAGCCGCTCATGTCCGAGGCCCCGGCCGACAGCGCGGTTACCACGCTGCCCAGGCTGCGACCGCCCAGAATATAGTCGTCAAAGTTTTTGGTTGAGCGGTACGCGATAAAACCAATCAACACCATCCCGAGGATGTAAATGATAAATGTCACCAGCATCGGTGTACTTACTGTCATCTGTCTCTCCACTTATTATTTGATCTCTTAAGAGAAATCTTTTTTCCTGCGTTACCGGAACGGGATAACGTCAGGGCTTTACCGCATCCAGAGAAAGCGATTTCTCATAAGGCGCGGTATCCTGCCGCAAAGGTGCGACGCGCACAATGCATTTAACACAGCTGTTACCTGGGTTTCACCTGACTTTGCATTTTTCATGCTCACAGGTTGCGCCTGTTCACATTTTAAGTTGCACCAGATATCAGCCAGGATGCGTTTTGTTGCGGTGGGTTGCAACTCTGGCGAGATTCTTGCAGCAAGTTCTGTGCCGCTTTTGCTGTGTTAACAAAAAAGCCGGTTAAAAACGTGCAACCGAGGTCACATTTAACACGGTTGCACAAAGTTGCAACATGAGTGATAGTGCAGCCCACGCTGAAGTTGATTCACACTTTGAGGACGAGGAAATCATGGGAACCACCACCATGGGGGTGAAGCTGGATGAAGCCACCCGCGATCGCATTAAACTGGCGGCGCAAAAGATTGACCGCACGCCACACTGGCTGATCAAGCAGGCAATTTTTAACTATCTCGGCCAGCTGGAAGCGGGAGAAACGCTGGCGGAGATCCCGCTGCAGCTGAATGATGCCGCAGACGATGAGCGCGTGCCGGAAGAGAGTTTCCAGCCTTTCCTCGACTTCGCCGAACACATTTTGCCGCAGTCGGTCAGCCGCTCGGCCATCACCGCCGCGTGGCGTCGTCCGGAGACCGATGCGGTGCCGATGCTACTGGAGCAGGCGCGTCTCCCTGCCCCGCTGGCAGAGAAAACCCACCAGCTGGCATACAGTCTGGCGGACAAGCTACGGCACCAAAAAGGGGCAACCGGACGCGCCGGCATGGTGCAAAGCCTGCTGCAGGAGTTCTCGCTCTCATCGCAGGAAGGCGTGGCGCTGATGTGCCTGGCGGAAGCGCTACTGCGTATTCCTGACAAGCCCACCCGCGATGCGCTGATCCGCGATAAAATCAGCAACGGCAACTGGCAGTCCCATCTGGGCCGCAGCCCGTCGATGTTCGTCAACGCCGCCACCTGGGGCCTGCTGTTTACCGGTCGTCTGGTCTCCACGCACAATGAAGCTAACCTGTCTAAATCGCTGAACCGCATCATCGGCAAGAGCGGCGAACCGCTGATCCGCAAAGGCGTGGATATGGCGATGCGCCTGATGGGCGAACAGTTCGTCACCGGCGAAACCATCGCCGAGGCGCTGGCCAACGCGCGCAAGCTGGAAGAGAAAGGCTTCCGCTACTCGTATGACATGCTGGGCGAAGCGGCACTCACCGCCAGCGATGCCAAAGCCTATCTGATCTCCTATCAGCAGGCGATCCACGCTATTGGTAAAGCCTCCAACGGGCGCGGCATTTATGAAGGTCCGGGCATTTCCATCAAGCTGTCGGCGCTGCATCCGCGCTACAGCCGCGCGCAGTATGAGCGGGTGATGGAAGAGCTTTATCCGATCCTGAAATCGCTGACGCTGCTGGCGCGCTCGTATGACATCGGCATCAACATCGATGCCGAAGAAGCCGATCGCCTGGAGCTGTCGCTCGATCTGCTGGAAAAACTCTGTTTTGAGCCGGAGCTGGAAGGCTGGAACGGCATCGGTTTCGTGATTCAGGCTTATCAGAAGCGCTGCCCGTTTGTGATTGATGCGCTGGTGGATCTGGCGCAGCGCAGCCGCCGTCGTCTGATGATCCGTCTGGTGAAAGGCGCTTACTGGGATAGCGAAATCAAACGCGCGCAGATGGAAGGCCTCGAAGGCTATCCGGTTTACACCCGCAAGGTGTACACCGACATCTCCTACCTCGCCTGTGCGCGTAAACTGCTGGCGGTGCCTAACCTGATTTATCCGCAGTTTGCCACCCACAACGCCCACACGCTGGCGGCGATCTACCAGCTGGCGGGCAACAACTACTATCCTGGCCAGTACGAGTTCCAGTGCCTGCACGGCATGGGCGAACCGCTGTACGAGCAGGTGGTGGGCAAAGTGGCCGATGGCAAGCTGAACCGGCCGTGCCGGATTTATGCGCCGGTCGGTACCCACGAAACGCTGCTGGCCTACCTGGTGCGTCGCCTGCTGGAAAACGGCGCCAATACCTCGTTCGTCAACCGCATCGCTGACAACACACTGCCAATTGACGAGCTGGTGGCCGATCCGGTGGCTGCAGTGGAAAAAATGGGGGTCGCAGAAGGCGCCATTGGCCTGCCGCATCCGAAGATTCCGCTGCCGCGCGATCTGTATGGCGACAAGCGTGTTAACTCTGCCGGTCTGGATCTGGCCAACGAACACCGCCTGGCGTCACTCTCCAGCGCCCTGCTCTCCAGCGCCAGCCAGCCGTGGCAGGCTCAGCCGATCATTGATGGCGAGCTGGGCACCGGCAGCAGCCGCGCGGTGATCAACCCGGCCACGCCGGCGGATATCGTCGGCAGCGTGCGGGAAGCCACTCCTGAAGAAGTCTCCTGTGCGCTGGATGCCGCGGTGAATGCCGGACCGATCTGGTTCGCCACGCCGCCGCAGGAGCGCGCCGCGATCCTCGAACGTGCCGCTCAGACAATGGAAGACCAGATGCAGCAGCTGATTGGTTTGCTGGTGCGTGAGGCGGGTAAAACCTACAACAACGCCATTGCCGAAGTGCGCGAAGCGGTGGACTTCCTCTATTACTACGCCGGCATGGTGCGTGACGATTTCGATAACGAAACCCATCGCCCGCTCGGTCCGGTAGTGTGCATCAGCCCGTGGAACTTCCCGCTGGCGATCTTCACCGGCCAGATTGCCGCCGCCCTGGCAGCGGGCAACAGCGTGCTGGCGAAACCCGCCGAGCAGACGCCGCTGATTGCCGCGCAGGCGGTGCAGATCATGCTGGATGCCGGCGTACCGGCTGGCGTGCTGCAACTGCTGCCCGGTCAGGGCGAAACGGTGGGTGCGCAGCTGACCGGCGACGAGCGGGTGCGCGGCGTGATGTTCACCGGCTCAACCGCAGTCGCCACCCTGCTGCAGCGCAATCTGGCTGGCCGCCTCGATCCGCAGGGTCGCCCGACGCCGCTGATCGCCGAGACTGGCGGCATGAACGCCATGATCGTCGACTCTTCAGCGCTCACCGAACAGGTGGTGGTGGATATCGTGGCGTCCGCGTTTGACAGCGCCGGCCAGCGCTGCTCGGCGCTGCGTCTGCTGTGCATCCAGGACGATGTGGCTGACCACACGCTGAAGATGCTGCGTGGTGCCATGGCTGAATGCCGCATGGGCAATCCGGAGCGTCTGTCGACCGACGTCGGTCCGGTGATCGATGCTGAAGCCAAAGCCAACATCGAGCGTCATATCCAGGCGATGCGCAATAAAGGCTTTACCGTGTATCAGGCGGTGCAGGAGCATCCGCAGGACAGCAAAGAGTGGCACAGCGGCACCTTTATCAAACCGACGCTGATTGAGCTCGATCAGGTCAGCGATCTGGATAAAGAGGTGTTCGGTCCGGTGCTGCACGTGGTGCGCTTTGCGCGCAACAACCTGCCGCAGCTGATTGAGCAGATCAACGCCTCGGGCTATGGCCTGACGCTTGGCGTGCATACCCGAATCGATGAAACCATTGCGCAGGTGACGGCCGGGGCGAAAGTCGGCAACCTGTACGTTAACCGTAACATGGTGGGCGCGGTGGTCGGCGTGCAGCCGTTCGGCGGCGAAGGCCTGTCGGGCACCGGTCCGAAAGCCGGCGGTCCGCTCTATCTCTACCGCCTGCTGGCCCATCGTCCGGACGGTGCTCTGCGCATCACCTTTGATCGTCAGGATGCCGAACGGCCGGTGGACAGCAGCGTGCGCACCACGCTGCTGAGCGCGCATCAGGCATTGCAGTGCTGGGCACAGGATAAGCCGGAGCTGCTGGCGCTGTGTCAGCGTTACGATGCGCTGAGCCAGGCCGGGACCGTGCGACTGCTGCCAGGCCCGACCGGTGAGCGCAACACCTTTACACTGCTGCCGCGCGATCGGGTACTGTGTATCGCGGACAATCAGCAGGATGCGCTGATTCAGCTGGCGGCGGTCACCAGCGTCGGTAGCCAGGCACTGTGGCAGGATGACGAGCTGCATCGGACGCTGCGCCAGTCGCTGCCGGCCGCGGTGCAGGCGCGCATCACGCTGGCGAAAGATGTGCTGGCGGCGGAGTTTGATGCGGTGATCTATCACGGCGATGCCGATCAGCTGCGCAGCCTGTGCGAACAGATTGCCGCCCGCGAAGGCGCGATTGTGTCAGTGCAGGGCTTTGCCCGCGGCGAGACCAATCTGCTGCTGGAACGTCTGCTGATTGAGCGCTCGCTGAGCGTCAATACTGCGGCCGCTGGCGGCAACGCCAGCCTGATGACCATTGGTTAAGTAAAGCAGGATCGCCATGGATGGCGTAATGGAGATCGGTGAAGGACACCGCAAGTTACAATAAGGCCGTAGCGGCGCTATTCATTGTGCGATGAATCGCGCCGCTACGAAACGTGCCGTCGTTTTTGTATCAATTTAAAGCTTACCAGCGAGCATCACGCCACCGACTTACTGCGTTTCAAACCAATCAGCGTCGGGAACACAAACAGCGACTGCCCCAGCCCGCGGTTGGTCAGCGACCACACCGCTACCGAACATAGCGAACAGATGCCGACAATTGCCAGCGGATAGAAGCACGCCCACAGCAGCGCAAACCACGCCTGCTCAAACAGATGATGGCGCTGCGCAAACAGAATCGCTGACATGCCGAAGAACTCAATAAAAATGCGGTGGATAACGTAGATCTGTAGCGTGTTGCGGCCAATCCAGTTGAAGTAACGCATGCTGAAGTGCGCGTTGAGCCAGCGGCACGCCGCCACGCTCACCAGCACCGCGATGATGCACATGAACAGGCTCTTATCGAGGCCAAAAATCACGTGCAGACCGGACAGCGCCGCCAGCGCGGCCCACGGCAGAAGGTTCTCGCGGCGCAGCTGACTCAGGCGCAACATCAGCGGGCTCCAGAACGCGCCCAGCAGGAAGAACAGGAAATACTGCGCCACGCTCTGCGGTCCCCAGTAGGGAATGATCTTCTCCACCGCCAGATAATTCAGCACCACCGCCGCCACCAGCAGCGCCACTTTGTGCTGACGGAAGATTTTGGCGCACAGGAAGTAGATCGCCAGACCGTACAGGTACCACGAGGTGCTCATCGCCAGGAAGGTCAGCTTAAGGAACTCCAGCAGCGAACCGGCGTAAGCCGCGTTGAGGTTCTGCGAGATACGCTGGCCGGTGATTTCAGTCGAAATGCCGACAATCGACCACCACTGAATAAAGCCCCACAGCACATAGAGATAGAACAGATTGGTAATGCGGCTGGTAAATACTTGTTTCCACGGCCGGTTGAGAATGCCGTTGGTGGCAAGCAGGCCGGAGACGAAGAAAAAGGCGGGCATACGCAACGGTGATAACACCGTATTAAACTGCACCCATATTTCCGCCGGGATCCAGCCGGCGCTGAGATATTTAACCGTGCCTTCAAAGCCGGGTAATACGGTGTGATACAGCACCACCAGCAATATGCACACCCCTTTCAGGGTATTTACCCATGCAATATCTTCTTTCCTGGCGTTATTCATATTTTTGACTCCTGCTGCGGTGTAGGTCTTAAAGGAGAAGAATGAAGAAACAGGCAGTGAAGCCTTTATGGTTATTCAACGATTATTCAACAAGCAGCAGGGGCTGACTCTAGCGAAACTCCTAAAACTTTTTCGCTGGTCCTGATATAACAATACTTTACAGTACCAGAGATAAATTGACCGCCCGGCGGGTTAGCCGTGAATAGCTGTTATTTAAGCATTCATGGCATAATTTGACGGTGCGCCGCGCACGTAATGCCGCGTGGAAATTAAGAACATTCCGCAGCGGAGTAAACCAGCATTAATTATATCGCCGGGAAATAAATTTATTAATGCGTCAAAAAGGTAAGCGCGATATTTAATATTTTGCTAGAGGAAAAATAATTCGGGCCAGCGAACCGGCCCGGAGAGATTATTGATTGAGAAACTTGTCGAGAAATTGCCGGGTGCGTGCCTGCTGCGGATTGCTGAACAGCGCTTTAGCCGGGCCCTGCTCCACGATACGCCCCTGATCCATAAAGATGGCGCGATCGGCGACGTCGCGCGCGAAGCTCATCTCATGCGTGACGATCACCATGGTGCGTTTCTCCTGCGCCAGCGCGCGGATGGTGCTGAGCACCTCGCCCACCAGTTCAGGATCCAGCGCCGAAGTTGGCTCATCGAACAGAATCACCTGCGGACGCATCGCCAGCGCCCGGGCAATCGCGACGCGCTGCTGCTGACCGCCGGAAAGACGGCGCGGGAAACTCTCTTCCTTACCGTGCAGACCGACCTTCTCCAGCAGCGTGCGTGCGCGCGCAATGGCTTCCGCCTTCGCTTCGCCTTTGACGATCACCGGCCCTTCAATGATGTTCTCCAGCACCGAACGGTGCGGGAACAGATTGAAGTTCTGGAACACAAAGCCGACCTGCTGGCGCAGCTGCCGCACTTTATCCTTCTGCTTATGCAGGCCGAGGCTGGCGTCGATGCTGATGTCACCGACTTTGACCTGACCGCTTTCCGGCACTTCCAGCAGATTAATACTGCGCAGCAGCGTGGTTTTGCCCGAGCCGCTCGGACCGATGATCGCTACCACTTCGCCGGGCGCGACATCGAGGTCGATACCGTGCAGCACCGTCTGGCCGTGAAACTGTTTCACCAGCTGACGCACTTCAATTGCACTCATCTTGCCTCCCGATCCTGACGATTGACGTGCGCTTCCAGCCGGTTTTGCAGCGCCGACAGCACCGTAGCCATCACCCAGTAAATTAGCGAGGCCGCCAGATACATGGTGAACACTTCCAGCGTGCGCGAGGTGATCAGCTGCGCCTGCCGGAACAGCTCCGGCACCTGAATGGTGGCCGCCAGCGAGGTATCTTTCACCAGGCTGATAAAGCTGTTACCGAGCGGCGGCAGCGCGGTGCGCGCCGCCTGCGGCAGAATAACGCGACGCAGCGTCTGCCACGGCGTCATGCCGATACTGGCGGCCGCTTCCCATTGACCACGCTCAATAGCCGCAATCGCGCCACGCAGCGATTCCGAGGCATAGGCCGCGGTGTTGAGCGACAAACCAATCATGGCTGACGGAATCGGGTCGAGCTCAATGCCAAACTGCGGCAGACCGTAGTAGATCATAAACAGCTGGGCAATCAGCGGCGTGCCACGAAAGATCGACACATAAAAACGCGCCAGCCAGTTAACCGGCCAGAAGCGTGACAGGCGCATCAGCGCCAGCACGAAGCCGAGTATCAGGCCGAAGAACATCCCGCCGATACTCAGCTGCAGCGTGAACAGCGCGCCCTTCAGCAGAAAAGGTGCTGAATCCAGCACCAGCTGTAAACTTTCCTGCATTATTTCGTGACGTCCGCGCCGAACCACTTCTCAGACAGCTTGCTCAGCGAGCCATCTTTCTGCATGTCGGCAATGGCACCATCAATCGCTTTCAGCAGCGATTCATTGCCTTTGCGCAGCGCCACGCCCGCTTCCAGACGGGAGAACGCCGGGCCAGCCACCGCCATGGTATTGCCGGTTTTCTTCACCAGATCCAGCGCGGCTAAGCGATCGACCAGAATGGCATCAACGCGGCCTGAACGCAGATCCTGATATTTGGTTGGGTCATCGTCATAGGTACGGATATCCACGCCTTTAACGTTGTCGCGCAGCCACTGCTCATAGTTAGAACCGAGACCCACGCCGACTTTCTTGCCGGACAGATCTTCCGGTTTGGTGATGGAGCCCGCGTTCTTCTTCAGCGTCAGCGCCTGCACGCCGGAGATGGTGTACGGCGTGGAGAAGTCATACTTCTTCTTGCGCTCGTCGGAGATGGTCACCTGGTTGATCACCACGTCGATACGTTTGGAATCCAGCGAGGCCAGCATACCGTCCCATTTGGTTGGTTTAAGATCCGCTTTCACGCCAAGGTGTTTTGCCAGCTCCTGGGCAAACTCGACTTCAAAACCGGTCAGCTTGCCGTTTTCATCCTGGAAGCTGAACGGCGGATAGGTGCCTTCCAGCCCGACGCGCAGCTCACCTTTGCTCTTGACCTGCGCCAGCAAATCTTCTGCCGCAAAGCTTTTTACGTTCACGCCCGCCACCAGTGCGACCGCCATCATTCCCATCACCAGCTGGCGACGAATCGGAGAGAAAGCCATGTTTACCCCATTATTGTGATGTGTTGTGTGCTTATGGTTGATTAACGCACATTTTGGGCGCGGCGCTTTATCTCGCAATAAAGGGTGCCGCTCCGGCATGTGCTCTTTGTAATAACCGCTGGATTATAAACCTTTTTTTGCTGCTGTCTCATACCGAAGGATGATAAGCAAATAACGCCGGTGCGCCGCCGGTATGCACAAACAGCAGCGGCCCTTCCCGGCGGAAACGGTTCTGGCTGATGCCATCGATCAGACCCGCCATCGCTTTGCCGGTGTAGACCGGGTCGAGCATAATGCCCTCCAGCCGCGCCAGCAGGCGCACTGCTTCCATGCCTTCGTCATTGGGTTCGCCGTAGCGCGGCGCAAAATAGTCATCCCACAGGGTTACCGGCGCACGCGCTTCCAGCTCCAGCTGCTGTGCCAGCGCGCTGCGAATGCGCTCTACCACCGGCAGTTGCGCCTCGATCTTGCGCGACACCGTCACGCCCACCAGCTCGCTATTCGGCAGCAGTTGTTCCAGACCGACCGCCAGCCCGGCATGCGTCCCGGCACTGCCCGACGCCACCACCACCGCAGCGAAATCCACCACGCCTTCGCTTTGATGGGCGATCTCCTGCGCGCATTCGACGTAGCCGAGCGCGCCAAGCGCATTCGAGCCGCCCACCGGCACAATGTAAGGCCGGAAGCCCTGCGCTTCCAGCCGTTCCGCCTGCTCTGCCAGCTGCTGCGGTGGATTGTGCAGCGCATCAACCATCACGACCTCGACATCCATCAGGTCCAGCAGCAGGCGGTTGCCGTTGCTCAGGTAGTTGGCGGCGTCGGTGCCAATCGGGTTCTCCAGCAGCGCTACGCACTTCAGGCCCAGACGCGCCGCCACGGCTGCCGTCTGGCGCACGTGGTTGGACTGAATCGCGCCGGCGGTCAGCAGCACATCGGCGCCTTCCCGCAGCGCATCGGCAGCGAGAAACTCCAGTTTACGCAGCTTGTTACCGCCCAGCGCCACCGGCGTGACGTCATCACGTTTAATAAAGATATCGCGTCCGAGGTAATCAGACAGGCGTGGCAAATGCTCTAACGGCGTCGGTGCGCCAAGCAGTTCAAGACGGGGAAACTGGTTCAGAAGATGTAAGGACAATGCAGCCTCCATTCGGGCAATGTGCAGTTATCCTTACAGTGTTGCAGAAGATGAGAAAAGTCGCATCCGGAATTGATCTCGACGCGCCCCGGTTGCTGGCATGCTCACCAGTAACCGGGGCTGAATCACCCTTAGCCGCGCTGCCAGCCTAAGAACTGGTCATATTTGCGCAGTGCAATACGGTAGTTATTGTTGCCCGCATCGGGCAGATCGTTTTGCAGACACTCATGCCAGCTGTTGCCCCGTAACCTTTCTGCCGGGAAATTTTTCGCTTTCAGCATGTCATCAAGACGACGCAGACGCACCACATATTCACGAATGGTACTGTGACTCATCTCGGTCTGCTCAAACAGATATTGTTTGAACGCCATGATATCGAAGTAATTCGGATGGGTATTACAAAAAATATCGCTGCAGAAACGGCACAGCGCCGTCAGTTCCGGCTGGAGTTTCATCCATACCTGATCGTCAATCATCTGGTCCATGCGTGCGATGGCCTCTTTATTGATGATCTGGCCGCGGAACACTAACGCCATACGGTCTAAAACTTTGCCACAGTGTGAACAGTTGCTTTGGCTGTGTTTGTAGTCTTTAAGGTAGCGACTTAACGGTCTGGCTTTAACTTTGGCTCCCATTGCTGAGTCCCCGGTTTTTTTATTTTTGGTTCCCCAGGAACTGAGTCTGTTAGCGCGCTCCCGTCAAACGGGCCCGCAGGCGTTTGATCGCCTGACTGTGCAACTGGCTGACGCGGGATTCCCCCACTTCCAGCACCGCGCCAATCTCTTTCAGGTTCAGTTCTTCCTGGTAGTACAGTGTGAGCACCAATTTTTCGCGTTCAGGCAACGCCTCAATCGCTTCAATCACGCGTTCACGCAGGTTTCCTTCCATTAACTGATGCAACGGGTTGGCTTCCTCATGCCCCTCCGTGACCAGTTCCGCACTGTCGCCGTGTTCTTCCCGATACTCGTCGTACGAGAAAAGCTGGCTGTTATTGGTATCCAGCAGAATCTGCCGGTACTCTTCCAGCGAAACATTCAACCGCTCAGCCACTTCCTGCTCGGTAGCCGCGCGCCCCAACGCTTGCTCTACCTGATGCATAGCGCCGGCCACCTCGCGCGCATTACGACGTACGCTGCGTGGTGCCCAGTCGCGGCTGCGCAGCTCATCCAGCATTGCGCCCCGGATACGCTGCACGGCGTAGGTGGTAAAGGCGGTGCCCTGCAGCGCGTCATAGCGCTCCACGGCATTCAGTAAGCCAATACCACCGGCCTGCAGCAGATCGTCAAGCTCAACGCTGGCTGGCAAACGCACCTGCAGGCGCAGCGCTTCATGCCGCACCAGAGGAACGTAGCGCTGCCAGAGCGAATGTTTATCCATCACGCCATCGGCGGTATAGAGATCGTTCACGTTGACTACCCTGCGTTAATAAAGTTATCGGCATGATTATCCAATTCTGTAGCGGTTTCGATTGGCAGAATAGGCAGGCAAAAGCGAGGTTATTTCAAATTTGTTATGGATGGCGGTGGATCGCACCGCCATTGTGCGCAGGTTCAGCGCAGATTACGCAGCCGCTGCCTTGTGCCAGGCGGGACGGCGTCCCACAGCGCACAGGTTTTGCCCTCAAGCGCCTGATAAAAAGGGCTAATGGACTCGTCGCATTCCAGCGCGGAATTAAACAGCACCTGACCGGTTTCTGCGTCAATGCTAATCATTTTGTTGATAAACAGCCGCTGCAGGTCGCTGCGCAGGAACAGGCCGTTGTCGACGCTGTTATCCGCCAGAAAGCCCTCTTCATTCTCCTGGGTGTCGATATGGCAGGCTTCCACCCACGGCCAGCTGTGGCGCTCGGTTAAGCGCGTGCCGGTAATAATGCAGGCACCATAGCGCGCTTTCACCGCCGCGCTGAACTCCGCCTGGCTGGCGCGCTGGAACACTTTCGCCTTGACGCGCCGCCCCACTTCGGTACCCGGCATTACCGCGCTGGGCATTTTCTGCTGCGGCGTGCTGAGCACCACTAAAAACTGGATCTTGCGCGACAGCGGGAAACAGGGATGCGCCTGCGGATCAAACAGCTGCCAGTACTCATCCTCTTCGGTCTGACGCATCAGCACCAGCTTAAAACCGCGGCTATTGAGCAGGTTTTGCGCTTCCGCCGAGCGGGGATCGAGCATCGCGTACACCCGGGTTTCGCCGATCACTTTCCAGCGTCCGCTTTTACGCGCTTCATCGTTACGACGAAAATAGAGAAACGCCTGCTGGTTTTTAAGGTAATGCTCGAAGCGGCGCAGGTAGTTTTTGCGCTCGTTATCGTCGGAGACGAACAGCAGATCCTCCAGCGGACTGTTCAGCTCCTCCTGCGCAAACAGCGCGCGGATCACCAGATTGCGGTAGCTGGTTGACGGGCTGAGCAACCCGCGGGCGGTGAGCTCCTTCTCCTCCGGATGCTGCTGCGCATAGCGCAGCGCGATCTCATCGAAGGTCAGTTGCTCACCCGGTAACAAGTCATAATTGAAGCGCATAGACACCCCAGAAACAGGAAAAATAGAGCGTAAAAATTGGAATGATTCTGAAGAGGGTTATCGGCAGCTCTCACCCAGGCTGTAACAGGATGGTTACTTTTTTGAGGTTATGATGCGCAAGGGGAAATCGTCTGCCGCACAACAGCCCAATTTGATTTAGCTCAGCAGGAATGCCCACGCGCTGCTTTTCTCTCCTTCCGCTTATCCCCGGCAATGCCCGCTTTTTTATCGGTTATTCGCGCCATCAATTATTCCTGCGCGCTCGTATGCTCACAGCATGACTCTGTGGAGAGCAGAGACGCGTAATAAGGAAGGCAATGATGAAAGGTATAGTGCTGGCGGGCGGGACAGGTTCCCGTCTGCATCCTGTAACCTGCGGCGTATCGAAGCAGCTGTTACCGGTTTATGACAAACCGATGATTTACTATCCACTTTCGGTGCTGATGCTGGCAGGCATTCGTGACATCCTGGTGATTACTACCGCTGAAGATCTGGCGGGATTCCAGCGTTTGCTGGGCGACGGCAGCCATTTCGGCGTCAATCTGCAGTTCGCGGTGCAGCCATCGCCCGATGGCCTGGCGCAGGCGTTTATCATCGGTGAGTCTTTTATTGCCGGTGAGCGCTGCGCATTAGTGCTGGGCGATAACATTTTCTTTGGGCAAAGCTTTGGTAAAAAGCTCGAAGACGTGGTTGCGCGCCCTCAGGGCGCTACGGTATTTGGCTATCAGGTGATGGACCCCGAGCGCTTCGGCGTGGTGGAGTTTGATAAGCAGTTCCGCGCGCTTTCCATTGAAGAAAAACCGCCACAGCCAAAATCGAACTATGCCGTCACCGGCCTCTATTTTTACGATAAAAACGTCTGCGCCATGGCGCGGGAAGTTCGCCCTTCTCCCCGCGGCGAGCTGGAAATTACCACCCTCAATCAGATGTATCTCGACGATGGGTTGCTCAACGTCGAAGTGCTGGGACGTGGCTTTGCCTGGCTCGACACCGGTACCCACGAGAGCTTACTCGAAGCGTCACACTTCATTCATACCATTGAAAAGCGCCAGGGCTTCAAAATTGCCTGTCTGGAAGAGATCGCCTGGCGCAAGCGCTGGATTGGCAGCGAATCGCTGCTGAAGCGCGCCGCTTATCTCGGCAAAACGCAGTATGGTCACTATCTGAAGATGCTGGTGGAGGAGTGAGATGGAGGTCATCACCACGAAAATTGCTGATGTCAAAATTATCCAGCCTAAAGTGTTTGGCGATGCCCGCGGCTTCTTCCTCGAAACCTTTGAGAAGCGGCGTTATCAGCAACTGCTGGATATCGACCTGGATTTTGTGCAGGACAACTACTCCCGTTCAGCGCGTAACGTGCTGCGCGGGCTGCATTTTCAGAAAACCCAGCCGCAAGGCAAACTGGTGCGCGTGGTACGCGGCGCGGTATTTGACGTTGCCGTCGATATCCGTGCGGATTCGCCCACCTTTGGCCAATGGACCGGGCTGGAGCTGTCTGAAGAGAACAAAACCCAGCTGTGGATCCCGCCGGGTCTGGCACACGGTTTTGTGGTGCTCTCCGAGGTCGCTGACTTCGAATACAAATGTACTGATTACTACAACCCACAGGATGAAGCCTGCCTGATGTGGAATGACGCTGAAATTGCGGTGCAATGGCCGGTAGCGACGCCTCTGCTATCGGTAAAAGATCAACAAGGACTCTCCCTGCAGGAGTTAGTGCAATGCGCGTTTTGTTAACCGGTGCTTATGGCCAGCTTGGCCGTTGTTTACTGGATCGGGTGCCGGCAGAGTGGATCCTGCTGGCCTGTGGCTCTGCCGAGTTAGATATTACCGACCGCCCGGCGGTGGAACGGGTGGTGAAGAAATTCCGTCCCGATGTGATCATCAATGCCGCCGCGTATACCGCGGTCGATAAGGCTGAAACCGACCGTATCCGCGCCATGAAGGTCAACGCCATCGGCCCGGAAAATCTCGCCATCGCCGCTCACCAGCAGGGCGCCCGCTTGATTCATCTCTCCACCGATTACGTGTTTGATGGCAGTAAAAAAACGCCTTACACCGAAAACGATCTGCCCTGCCCGATTAATTTCTACGGCCTGAGCAAATGGGAGGGTGAGAAACGCGTATTCTCCGTGCTGCCGGACGCCGTAGTGATTCGCACCTCGTGGGTGTTCAGTGAGTACGGTGCAAATTTTGTCAAAACCATGCTGCGGCTGGCAGAAACCCGCAGCGAAATCAGCGTGGTGAACGATCAGTTCGGCTGCCCGACCTATGCCGGCGATCTGGCACAGGCGATTATCACCCTGGCATCCCGCGCGGAAGCCGCTGGCGTTTATCACTACTGTGGCGATGTGGCGGTCAGCTGGTGCGAATTCGCCCAGGCGATTTTTGTGGCCGCGCAGCGGGATGTGCTGGTGAAAGGGATTGGCAGTGCGCAATATCCGATGGCGGCGGCAAGGCCGGCAAACAGCGTATTGAATACCGCGCGGATAGCGGCGCTGGGGGTTGAGGCATCGGACTGGCAAAACCGCGTGCAATCCGCCTGCTTAGCCGGTGATTCAGCCACCGTTCAGCCCGTTCCTGACATCACCGCCCTGCAATAAATATAAAACAAGGCGTCTCAGACGCCTTGTTATTATCCCACCAGAGGTAACGCGCGGCTTGTTAGCTTTTGCTCAGCCAGGCGGTGAATGATTTGCACAATATTTTCAACTTCGGCCAATGCTAAGCCAGGATAGACCGGCAAACATAACACGCGCTGAGACATTTGTTGTGCAATCGGTAAGGCCGCTTCATCAGCGCTAGGTAATCCACGATACATCGGGAAACTGGTGATCAGCGGATAGAAATAACGGCGGGCAATAATGTTGTGCTCACGCAGATGCGCATAAAGCTCATCACGACTCAGCGGAAAATCTTCCGTTACCATCACCGGCAGATAAGAGTAGTTCCATTCAACATCAGCCGGAATATGCGGCAGCGTAATGCCATCGATTTCCGCGAGCAAATCATAATAGTGCGCCTGAATACGCGCCCGCTCCGCTAATGCCTGGTCGATGTGCTTTAACTGCAGCAGGCCAAAGGCCGATTGCACCTCGTTCATCTTGCCGTTAATGCCGGTCGCCACAATGGTGGTTTCATCTGCAAAGCCAAAATTCTTCAGGTAATCGATGCGCTTTTTGGTTTTAGCATCCGGGCAAATAATTGCGCCACCTTCAATGGTATTGAAAACCTTCGTTGCGTGAAAACTTAAAATCGACAAGTCACCATAATTCAATATGCTGTTGCCGTTTTTACGTACGCCAAAGGCGTGAGCCGCATCGTAAATGACTTTCAGCCCGTACAGGTCAGCGATGCGCTGAATATTCTCCACGTCGCACGGATTGCCGTAGCAGTGCACCGGCATAATGGCTGTGGTTTGCGGTGTAATGGCCTGCTCTATTTTGGAGGCATCGATATTACAGCTTATCGGGTCGATATCGACAAACACCGGGGTTAACCCATTCCACAACAGAGAATGCGAGGTGGCGACAAAAGAATAAGGTGTAGTGATGACTTCACCGGTAATACGCAGCGCCTGCAGCGCAGTCAGCAACGCCAGCGTGCCGTTGGTAAATAAGCAGAGATGCTCAACACCTAAATAGCGTGCCAGTTCCTGTTCAAGTTGCTGATGGAAGGGCCCGCCGTTGGTCAGGACTTTATTCTGCCAGATCTGTTCAAGGTAAGGCATGAACTCTTCCAGCGGTGGCATAAGCGGGCTGGTTACATACACAGGTTTATTATTCATAATCGTTCACCTCAGCAGAGTGCCTTTTCACACCAACCCACCTTTGAAGGTTGATAGCCGGGTCATTCCCTGCAGAACAGGTATTCGCCTCAGCCAGTGATGAGGCGGTGAATGACCGCAGAGTGTGGTGTTATCCAGATAGATTGAAACTGCATTGACCCGCTGCGGTGCAGCAGGTCAAAAATTAACGCTTCAGCGTCCAGGCTTGTGACCAGCTTTGCAGGTTCTCGCCTTCCAGCATCCAGTCCTGGCGAATTTCCTGCTGCAGCCTGGCGCCCATTTGGGCACTCGCTGCGGGGTCCAGCAGATGCATATTGATGGCGTCCACCCAGTCTTTGTGGCGGTTCTTCACGCGCGTGACGGTTAAATCACCGCGATAACACGCCACATCACTGCAAATCACCGGAATGCCGCAGGCACCATATTCCATCAGGCGCAGATTACTTTTACAGGTGTTGAAAAAGTTATCTTCGACAGGCGCTAACGCCAGGTCGAGATTAAGCGAAGCCAGTTTGGCCGGATAACGCTCAATTTCTACGCCGTGGTGATATTCATGAATAAAAGGCCGCAGCTTTGGCGGGCACATGCCAAAAAATACCCATTCAACGTCATTAGCAAAATGGCGCACTACATCGACAATCATTTCCAGATCGCCGGTATGACTGGAGCCCCCGGCCCAGCCAACGCGTGGTTTTTTTCCCTGATTGCGCAGCGACTGCAGCTTGCCCCACCAGTCATGCGAAAGACGGTTTTTACGCACCACAATATCGTGGTGCATATCCGCGAACGCTTCGGCTAGGGGTTCGGTGGATACGACAAAGCGATCCATATAACTCAGGCTGCGCCGCATCAGTTTTTTAACATCGTTGCCAAACTGTGAGCGATGATGATTTTTGAGCGGAATATTGGGCAGGTAGTCGTCGAGCTCATAAATTTTGAACGCCTGCGTATGCTTACTGACTTTCTCCAGCCATTCATGGAACTCGGCGTCAATCCGACGCTGGAAAATCAGGCTATCGGGCGCGAAGCGATTGAGCTCGGCAACATTTATCAGCGTGGAGGAGAGTTTGCCATCCACCAGGCCGGCATCGCGCATCGCCTCATAGGGCTTGATGATGCGATAGTAACCACAACCGGCAAAATCAGCCATGAAAGGCATAACCACCGGCAATGGCCGCCACGAAAGCGGACGCCATGTCAGTTCGCTGTCGGAGGACACGCTAAAGTTGATGTTATTGAGCGTCAGGTTGGGGTTATACGCCGGATCCTGGGTCACGATGGCCTGCCATTTCTGCAGCTGACGATCTTCTTCCTGGCTTCGACTCTGCGTGTCGATCGTCAGTTCAGGATTAACCTGCCGCAGCATACGCACGTACGGTGTCCAGACCGTCATCAACCCGGCTTCGCGCACGCGCAGACAGAAGTCGACATCGTCGAAATGCTGCAGCGTCTCATCCAGACCCTCAACGGCGCGAAACACCTCGGTACGCACCATCATCAGATCGCCTGACACCGCGCTGTAGTTCTGGTCGGCTTGCAAACGCGCCATGTGTCCCGCGGTTTCATGGCTCTCACCATAGAACGGCTCACCTACCAGGCCGTTAATCCCCAGCACATAACCGGCGTGGCGTACCTGACCATTTGCGTAGATTTGCCGGGCGCCAACAATAGCGACTTCCGGACGTTGTGCATGGTTAAGCAGGTTTTCCAGCCAGCTGTTATCAAGCATGGCCAAATCGCTACTCAGCAGCAGCAGGTAATCGCCTCTGGCCACAGCGGCGGCGGCATTGACCATTCTGGCGCGATGAAAACCGCCCTCAATCTGCAATGTGCGAATGCGTGCCGGGTCGATCTCAGCGATACCGCGCAGCCATTCGTCCTGGGCGGCACTTCCGCCCTGAGCAGAAACCAGGAGCAATTCATAATTCTGTGAGGCGGTTTTTTCCATCAGCGAGGTGACGCAACTCACCAGGTTCGCCAGGTGATTACTCACCAGGACGATGATGGAAACCGGGGCCGACTGCGGGTGACTATAATGCAGCTGATACACATTGTGTGGGCTCAGGCTGACATCGGCCTGTGCGTAGCCGCGGTGCTGCAGGTGGGTGCGGATAAGGGCGCGCTCTTCATCCACCGGCTGTCGTAATGAGGCGGTCTGCACTAACGGCTCAGCCAGATGCCCAATCACATTAAAAGGCTGGCTTTCGATGGTGCGCAGAATCACGTCCAGTTCAAAACAGCCCGGCCAGTGCGTGGCAAACCCGCCAGTCTGTTGCAAAAATTCGCGGCGGAACAGCCAGTGGCAGGCCATTCTCGATGGGTTACTGAGCAGCAGGTCAAGATTAAAGTCAGGGCGGAAGGATGCGCCAACCGGACGGCCATTGACCGGATACACCTCATCGGCATAAATCAACTGGCAATGACCGACCTCCGGCAGCACCGTTCCCAGCGCCTGCAAACCTGAGGTATACAGTTGACTGCCGGCCCGTAATACTATCAGCCAGTCGAAATGTCCCTCTTTGGTCAGCGTGTTGAGCGCAGCGACTACCTGATTGTCGCGCACATCAATACGCTGCACAGAGGCCGGAATAAACGATTGATACGGTGCCGCCAGCACCACCGGCTGCAGGCTCAGGCCGGCCACAGCGACATCCAGGCTGGCCTGTGTCAGCAGCCACTCGGTCTCAGTCGCGTCGCGCACATCAATCACCACGGCAATACGTGCGACCGGCTGACTGGCAAGATGCTGTGCAATCAGCTGTTGTTCGATGGGCCGCAGTGTGCGTTGACGGAACCACTCGGCAAAATGGCTCTCTACCCGCGCATTCTGCAGCGCCGTTGTCAGGTCAAACGGCTGGAAGTCCTGCTGGCTGCGCAGCGTGGCGTGACGAATCCAGCCCTGCGGCAGCTGCTCATCATACCAGCCCAGTTTTTTGATCTCTTCCGGAAAGCGCTGGTGAGACTGACTGGCAATGTTGCCATCGAGGCGCGCTTCCTGACTGGTTTGCTCACGCGAGATACGAATCTGCGCCAGCACCTGCGGTGAATAGACCAGATGACCATGACGTAGCAAGCGCAGGTAAATCACCAGATCGGCAATGAACGGTAATCCTTCATCGATCAACGCATGCAGCTCGCGCGGCTCGTCTACCAGCTTGCGCAGCGCCGCGCTGCGCACCAAAACGGCACTGGGTTCCCCGATAAAGTTGTTCAGGAAATCAGCCTGCCAGCGGGCCATATCCTGACCATGAAAAATCGTGTCTTCTAATACCGGCGATACACTGTAAATCTCGTCTGCCATCGCCTTACCGACGGAATCAATGCGATTACGTCTGGCTGTCGCCATCACCGCTTGCGGTACCTGCGACAGCGCCGCGACTAATTGCGACACGGCCTGCGGCAGAAGTACATCATCATCATAAAGGAATTTTACGTATTCGCCTTTGGCGCGACGTATTGCCTGACTGAGGTTGGCGATTTCGCCTAATGCGGGATGATGATGCTGGTAATAGATGGGAAATTTACTGTTTACCTGATACGCACTGACAATATCCTCGATTTTTGCATCAGGACAATCATCGCCAATGATGATTTCACAATGAGGGTAATCCTGTGCTAATGCACTTTTCAGCGCCAGTTCAAACCAGGTGGCTTTATAAGCAGGGATGATTATGCTTACCAGTGCGTTCGCGTTCATTGTCGGTTGTATCCTCAGCCTCGGCGATAACTCACGTCTGTGTGACGTCTCTTTCAGCTCAGAATACGCGGCGCGCCCGGAAACAATCGCGCCATTATCCAGTAAAAAAGCGGTTAATCCCGCCCATAAAAAAGGCCCCCAGTTGGGGGCCTGATCTGCGTAAGAAAAAATTAACGCAGCAGAGACAGCATGGTCTGTGGCACCTGGTTAGCCTGCGCCAGCACAGAAGAACCTGCCTGCTGCAGGATCTGCGCGCGCGACATGTTCGACACTTCTGTCGCGTAGTCAGAATCCTGAATACGGCTGCGTGCAGCTGACAGGTTGTTTACGGTGTTGTTCAGGTTGGTGATGGTCGACTCAAAGCGGTTCTGTGAAGCACCCAGCAGGCTGCGCTGTGAGTCAACAGATTTGATGGCCGCATCGATGTCTGCCAGTGGTGTGGTACCAGAAGCTGCACCAGACGCGCCGCCGGTGACCGCGCCTTTCAGCACGTCAAAGCCCACTGCTTCAGTAGAGCGTGCGGTACCGTTAACGGTATCGCCGGAAGCCATCGCACGGGTGTTCAGTGCGGTGCCGCTGGTGCCCGCTTTCGCCAGGTTGTAACCATCGCTGGCGCTGATGGTGATGGCGATGGTTTCGCCGTCTTTTGAACCCACCTGGAAGCTGTAGTCGGTAGAGCCGGAACCGGTGTTCAGCACTTTGATGCCGTTGAAATCGGTCTGCGACGTTACGCGGTTGATCTCTTCCATACGCTGGTTAACTTCAGCCTGGATGGAGTCGATGTCTGAGGCCGAGTTCGAGCTGTTCTGCGCCTGCACGGTCAGGTCACGCACACGCTGCAGGTTGTTGTTGATCTCGGACAGCGCGCCTTCAGCGGTCTGAGCCAGTGAGATACCGTCGTTGGCGTTACGGGCAGCAACGGTCAGGCCGTTGATGTTAGAGGTGAAGCGGTTAGCAATCGCCTGACCTGCAGCGTCATCTTTTGCGCTGTTAATACGCAGACCAGAAGAGAGACGCTCAATAGCGGTACCCAGAGAAGCCTGAGACTTGGACAGGTTGTTCTGAGTCGTCAGCGACAATGTGTTGGTATTAATCACTGCCATAGCAAGTTTCCTTTATTAAGAGAGATAATTCAGCCCTTCAGGCCTGCGGTTCAACACCGTATTAAAGTTATCGACAGGCTGCGCAAAAACTTCACTCTTTTTAATATTGATTTTGTCGTCTTTGCAGAAAAAAAATAGATCTTAATAATCAGAAAATTAGCAACGCCGCTGTGGCTACCCTCTTCCGGAAATAAAAAAAACGGAGCCAGCTGGCTCCGTTGAAGTCTGCGTGTTTACGATTAACGCAGCAGAGACAGCATGGTCTGTGGCACCTGGTTGGCCTGCGCCAGCACAGAAGAACCCGCCTGCTGCAGGATCTGCGCGCGCGACATGTTCGATACTTCTGTCGCGTAGTCAGAATCCTGAATACGGCTGCGCGCCGATGACAGGTTGTTCACGGTGTTGTTCAGGTTGGTGATGGTCGACTCAAAGCGGTTCTGTGAGGCACCCAGCAGGCTGCGCTGTGAATCGACGGCTTTGATAGCGGAGTCGATGTCTGCCAGAGGCGTGCTGCCGGACGCTGCGCCAGACGCGCCGCCGGTGACTGCGCCTTTCAGCACGTCAAAACCAACGGCTTCAGTAGAGCGCGCGGTACCGTTAACGGTATCGCCTGAGGTCATCGCACGGGTGT
>NZ_NHZE01000051.1:0-1017 GCF_002207995.1 Pantoea sp. VS1 | reverse complement strand
GCCGGAACCGGTGTTCAGCACTTTGATGCCGTTGAAGTCGGTCTGCGACGTTACGCGGTTGATCTCTTCCATACGCTGGTTAACTTCAGCCTGGATGGAGTCGATGTCTGAAGCCGAGTTCGAGCTGTTCTGCGCCTGTACGGTCAGGTCACGCACACGCTGCAGGTTGTTGTTGATCTCGGACAGCGCGCCTTCAGCGGTCTGAGCCAGTGAGATACCGTCGTTGGCGTTACGGGCCGCAACGGTCAGGCCGTTGATGTTAGAGGTGAAGCGGTTAGCAATCGCCTGACCTGCAGCATCATCTTTGGCGCTGTTAATACGCAGACCAGAAGAGAGACGCTCAATAGCGGTACCCAGAGAAGCCTGTGACTTGGACAGGTTGTTCTGCGTGGTCAGCGACAAGGTGTTAGTGTTAATGACTGCCATGATGTTTATTCCTTAACTGATGATGAATTCAGGTCGAAAACCCGTGGCGTTCTCGCCGTCGCCAAAATTTATCGGCAGCCGCTGCGTAAGCTTTAATGATGATTTCATTAAAATTAAGCGGTAAGGAACGATCGAAGAAAATCTCAGCAGCAGAAATAAAAAAGGGCCCCATACGGGGCCCGGTCTGTGCGCGAGAGAATTAACGCAGCAGAGACAGCATGGTCTGTGGCACCTGGTTGGCCTGCGCCAGCACCGAAGAACCTGCCTGCTGCAGGATCTGCGCGCGCGACATGTTCGACACTTCTGTCGCGTAGTCAGAGTCCTGAATACGGCTGCGCGCAGCTGACAGGTTGTTCACGGTGTTGTTCAGGTTGGTGATGGTTGACTCAAAGCGGTTCTGTGAGGCACCCAGCAGGCTGCGCTGTGAGTCAACAGATTTGATGGCCGCATCGATGTCTGCCAGTGGCGTGGTGCCGGACGCTGCGCCAGACGCGCCGCCGGTGACTGCGCCTTTCAGCACGTCAAAACCAACGGCTTCAGTAGAGCGCGCGGTACCGTTAACGGTATCGCCTGAGGTCATCGCACGGGTGT
>NZ_NHZE01000050.1:0-588 GCF_002207995.1 Pantoea sp. VS1 | reverse complement strand
CACTTTGTGATTCATGACTGGGGTGAAGTCGTAACAAGGTAACCGTAGGGGAACCTGCGGTTGGATCACCTCCTTACCTGAAGATACTTTCCCGCGAAGTGCTCACACAGATTGTCTGATGAAAAAGTAATGAGCAAAGCGTCTTACGAAAGAGACTTCAGTGTCCCCTTCGTCTAGAGGCCTAGGACACCGCCCTTTCACGGCGGTAACAGGGGTTCGAATCCCCTAGGGGACGCCACTTGCTGGTAATGAGTGAAAGGCGTTACCGATAATACTTCAGAGTGTGCTGATTAAGCATGCTGCGAAGTATTTGCTCTTTAACAATCCGGAACAAGCTGAAAATTGAAACGACACGTCGTATTCATTCTCCGTAATAAGAATGAATTTTACGATGTGTTCGAGTCTCTCAAATTTTCACATCCCATGTGGAATGCAGGAATCAACGAGCATGGAAAAAGGCAAGGCGCGTCGGCGCACAGCCAGCGGAGCGTACTGACGTACGTGAGCATGGCGAGCACCGCTGCAACGCAGCATTTTTCCGGCGCAGTGATTCCGGACATGAAACGTCTGTGGGTTGTGAGGTTAAGC